>JAFEDM010000416.1 GCA_018241625.1 Pseudomonadota bacterium
GCCGGCAAGGGCGTGGCCAACCCGCTGGCCGCGATCCTCAGCTTCGAGATGGCCCTGCGCTGGTCGCTGGACCGCGCCGACCTGGCCGACAAGCTGTTCGCTGCGGTCGGCAAGGCGCTGGACAAGGGCGCGCGCACCCCGGACCTGGGCGGCCAGCTCACCACTGTCCAGATGGCCGACGCGGTGCTGGCGGAGCTGTGACCGTCATCCCGGACGGCCGCAGGCCGATCCGGGACCCAGCAGTTCGGACATCGAAGCTGACTCCGTTGAACGTTGAGGCCTGGGCTGCTGGGTCCCGGCTCTTCGCTACGCTTCGGCCGGGATGACAGGGTGTTTTACAGCTCCAGCTTCCACGTCTCGCTGACCTCGACCTTGCCGAACTCCTCGTGCTCCCAGGTCTCGACGATCTGGAAGCCGGTGGCGGCATAGATCTTCCGCGCGGCGGTCAGCACCGCGTGGGTCCAGAGCACGATCTCGCGATAGCCGGCCTCACGGGCGAACCGCACGCATTCCTCCACCAGCCGCCGTCCCAGGCCGGTCCCGCGCGCGGCGGGCTCGAGCATCAGGAGGCGCAGGCGCGCGGTGTCCGGCGACGGGTCCTTTGACAGGATGTCCTTGACGATGAAAACGCAGCCGACGCGCTCGCCAGCCCGCTCGGCGATCCAGCAGCGTTCCTTCGCCGGATCGAAGTGCTCCAGGAAGTCGGCGCAGACCCGGGCCGTCACCGCCTCGATGCCGGCGCCCCAGCCGTATTCGCGGCCATAGATCACCCCGTGCCGCTCGGTGATCCAACCCATGTCGCCGGGGGCGTGAGCGCGCAGGACGATGGGCGGCTGCGGCCGCTCGCCCGGGGTCAGCAGGTCCTCGGCGGTCTCCAGGGCCTCCACCAGTCGACGGCGATCCGCCGCCGACAGTCCACCGATCAGGGATTCCGCCAAGGCGGCCGAGCGCTGGTTGAAGCCGGTGAACATGGCCTGCCCGTCCGGCGTCAGGGAAAGCTCGATCGAGCGCCCGTCGGTGGCCGAGCGCCGGCGCGCCACCATGCCGTCGCGCTCCAGCTTGCCGAC
>JAFEDM010000417.1 GCA_018241625.1 Pseudomonadota bacterium
ATTCGCGGTTCTGGGAGTTCAGCACCGCCGGCGTGATCTTCACGACGCCGGCGCCCGTGCCGGTCTGCGGAGGCGCCAACTGCTTCCTCCGGGTCGGCGGCGTGCCGCAGCAGTTCTCCGCCGACGGGACCGGCCTGGTCGCCTACAATCCGGGCCTCAACCCGGTCACCGGCGGCACGGCGCTCGTGCCGCCCTTCGCCACCGGCGGCGACGGCTTCCCGCTGAAGGACCTCTCGGGCCTGCTCTCGGGGGTCGAGCGCTACAGCGCCAACTTCCTCGGCCACTACGACATCACCGACCACATGAAGCTCTCGGGCTCGCTGCTCTATGGGCGCACCAAGGGCACGGACCCGATCGGCAGCCAAGGCTTCAGCCAGACCATCCTGAACACGCCCGCGTCCAACGCCGGCTACATCGCCTTCAACAAGAGCAATCCCTTCCTGACGCCGGCGGAGATCGCCGCGCTCACCGCTGCGTCCCCGAGCTTCGGGGGCGGCGCGCCACTGTTCCTGTCCAAGGACTTCGTCGACCTGCTGCCCAGCCAGGACTTCACGACCACCACCGACAGCTACCGGGCCCTGATCGGCCTGGACGGCGACTTCGACCGGTTCGGCCACAACTTCTACTACAGCCTGAGCTACAGCTACGGTCAGGTCGACTCCAAGCAGATGGGCTGGGCGGTCAACAACGCCAAGTTCAGGAACGCGATCAATTCCACCCTGAACGCCCAGGGCCAGATCGTCTGCTCCATCAACGCCGTAACCGTGGTCGACGCGTCCTGCGCGCCGATCAATCCATTCGGCGTCAACACCGCCAGCCAGGGCGCCGGCCAATACGTCTCGGTCATGCGCGGCTCGTCCTATGAGAACCAGCAGAACGATTTCCTGGCCACCCTGGGCGGCGACATCTTCAAGGTCCCGGCGGGCGACGTGAAGTTCAGCGTCGCCTATGAGCATCGCGCCGAGTCCCAGAACTTCCGCCCGAACGCGGCGCTGCTTCTGGGCCTGACCGACACCGGCGTGCCGGTGGTTCCGACCTCCGGCCGCTACTACACCAACGAATATTCCGGCGAGCTCATCTTGCCGATCCTCGGCGAGGGCTTCAACGCGCCGGGCTTCAAGGCGGTGGAACTGTCGGCCCAGTATCGCTTCGTCGACAATTCGATCGCCGGCACCGAGGACGTCTGGGGGCTG
>JAFEDM010000418.1 GCA_018241625.1 Pseudomonadota bacterium
ACCCTGGAGTCGCCGGGCCATATCGTTAGCTACCGTTTGGGCGGCATCGTCTCGGAGGCGCACCCGGCGTTAGAAAAGGTGTTTGCCAAACGTGTGGACATTGTCGGCGATGACGGTAAATTCTAGACATTGATTGAGCGACGTAGCAGCATATAGATTTCGCGCCTAACATATCTTATCGGAAATCAAGGATATCTGTGCACGAATATTGCGCGATCATTTGCGATAACCAATATTAGACGCAAAGAATTTTGGTCTGAGTGGACGCTCTCCTCGGGGCCAGGGTTCGCTGCAGCAGCCCCTGCCCAATCAGACGACGTGGTCCGGCTCTAAATGACAATCCAGCCGTCCGGTCTCGAACTGGATTGTGGCATGGTCGATTTTGAACTTCGCCTTGAGCTCTTCAACAATGCGACCCGTAAGGTCGTCATCGATCTTATCGTTGTCGCAGACCAGATGAACGGTCAGCGCCGTCGATGTCGTACTGAGCGGCCAGATGTGTAGGTCGTGGACGTCATTCACGCCGCCCATCGCCTGGAGATGCGCGAAGACCTCATCGCGAGAGACGCCCGGCGGGACCTCATCAATCGCCAGGGCGACGGAGTCCTTCAGCAGGCCCCAAGTGCCGAACGCGACGACGGCGACCAGGAGGAGGCTCACGACGGGGTCGAGCCATAGCCAACCGGTCACCATCATCACCAGGCCCGCGACCACAACGCCGGCGGAGATCCCGGCGTCTGCCGCCATGTGCAGGAAGGCGCCGCGGATGTTGATGTCGCCCTTGCGGCCGCGCATGAACAAGAGCGCGGTGCCTCCGTTCACGACGATGCCGATCGCCGCGACGATCATGACGGTCATGCCTTGCACGGGCTGGGGCGAGGCGAAGCGTTGGACTGCCTCCCACCCGATGGCCCCGATCGCGACCAGCAGCAGCACGGCGTTCGCGAGCGCTGCCAGGATCGACGTCCGGCCGTATCCGTAGGTCCGCTTGGCGGTTGGAGCGCGCCGCGCCAGCCAGGCGGCGCCCCAGGCCAGAAGCAAGCCGGCCACATCCCCAAGATTATGCCCCGCGTCCGCCAGAAGCGACAGGGAGTTGGCGATCAAACCGTATGCCGCCTCGACCACGATGAAGCCCATGTTGAGCGTGACGCCGATGGCGAAGGCGCGGTCGAAATTGGCGGGCGCGTGGCTGTGGCCGTGCCCGCCGTGGCTGTGGCCCGCGTGGTCTCCGCCGCCATGTTCATGACCTGCATGATCATGTCCTGCGTGGTCGTGCCCGGCATGAGCGGCATGATCGTGGGAAGGCATCGGCGGGTCCTCGATGGCGGCGGGCCTCGACCAGAACGCCGAGGAATTCGGAAAGTCGCGCTGTGATGGTTGCTGCGCAGCAAACTGACCCTGCATCCTCTAGCCACTAGAGGATCAAGGGTCTTTTTCAGTCCGCGGGATCGTTGCTCACCCGGCGGCTGGTTGCCGTCGTGGAGGCGGCAAGGCTCGCGTGCCGCGAGGGCTTAGCTGCCATCGCCCGTATTTCCGTCATGCTGTGGGAGACCGCCATGCACCGGCTTATCGCGACTCTGATCACCCTGGCCTATCTGATCGGGCCGTCCGCGAACGCTGCGCCAAGTCGCGTCAGCGAGACCCCTCCCCCGGCGGACGATGCGGCGGCGATCATGCGTTGGGCGCTCACCCTGGATCGGACAGGCTGGGAGTACCTCGGCTCGGCCGACGACGGCATCTACTTCGTTCGCCAGCCTGTGCGGACGGCCAACGGGCATCTCGATCTGCAGCTCCGAGCCGAGTTCTACGATCATTCCCAGGTCGGCCGGATCAGCTCCAGCCTTGCGGAATTCGAGATCGACTGCTCGACGTTCACGATGCGCCGCCTGCGGAATCAAATGCTCGCGGACCACAACCTTGCTGGCGCCGTGCTTAGCGCCGATGACAAGCCCACAGCTTGGTTTGAACCGCCGGGGAAACTGATCCCCGCGGCTTTGACGGGCGCCTGCCTGGACGCCTCACCGCGCTCCCCGCGTGACTGACGCTGCGAGCCGGGCGCCGCCGATCAGCGGCCGTGCACGTCCTGGGCTGAGGTCTCAACGAGGGGCGAGCCGTTGCGCGCCCTTACCTTGTCCGCGAATTCCCGGAGCAAGAAGAGGCTCACGTCGTCGAGCGATCGATGATTGCGGCGGAAGGGCTGCTCCAGGGTGTTCACCAGGTGCAGCGCGTAGGTGAACATGTAGGCGATGGCGCCAAAGATGAGCGCGCTTTCTGGCGATCCCTCGGTCTTCAGGAAGAGCAACAGCGTCACGGTGGCGAGCACGATCGTTTGCACCAGGACGTGGACCGACGGCACAAACTGGATGCGCTGGATATGGTAGATGCGGAAGAGGCAGCGGCGCATCACGCCCTGTTCCGCGCGCAGGCGGACAATATAGTTCGGCGCCATTCCAGCGGCCTCGAGCGCCGAGATCTGGTCGGTGATCTCGTCCACCCGCGCGATCGCCGGCTTCAGGTCGGGGTCGCCCTTCCGGTCGAGCGATGCATGCAGGTCCTCGACGACGCCGACGAGGATCGCCTGTAGAGGGCCGGCATCGAAATCTGAGCGCGCGGCAAAGACGCGACTGTCGTCGTAGACCGACTCCAGCGCCACACGCAGGTCGGCCGGCATGCGCTCGGCCTCCTTGTAGTCGGCCAGCACGCTCGACAGCAAAAAGCCGATGATGAACACGGCTGCGGCGATCGCGCTGGTGAAGAGCGCGTTGAGCGTCAAGAATTCGAGCCGGGTCCAGTGGATGCCGACCTTCAGCGCGCTGAGGGCCAGCACGGTGGCGACCACGACGAAGAAGAGCCTGAACCGCTTGCGCCAGGGCCGATCGGCGACAGTCACCGCCGGCTCAGACCGCACCATGGGTCCCGATGCAGAGGCCGTGGTCCGCGAGGCATTCGAGGACGCCACACTCCCCGACCGAGCCACCCTTGCAGCTGTCGGACATGCGCTGCAGCTCGTCCCTCAGCGCGGTCAGCTGACGAATGCGATGCTCCACATCCTCCAGCTGGCGCTCGGCGATGGCGTTGACCTCTTCGCAGGATTTGGTCGGATCCCGGGCCATGTCGAGCAGGGCCCGGATCGCCTCGATCGAGAAGCCGAGATCGCGGGCGTGGCGGATGAAGCCCAGCACCTGCTCCGATTCGGCGCCGTAGAGACGCCGGTCGGACGCCGTGCGCGGCGCTTCCGGAATGAGCCCAATGGACTCGTAGTAGCGGATCGTCGGCACCTTGACGCCGGTCTTCGCGCTGAGTTTTCCGATCGTCAGGGTGGGTGACATCATCAAATCCTTGCCGCGAAAATAGCGCTTGATCCTCATGTGGCTAGAGGATTTAGAGTCCGTTTCCATGGCGCAGTCCAAAATCAGGATGGCGAAGACGTCTCCGCGAGCGAAAGCTCAGCGGATGCCCGTCTTTGCGTTCCTGATGGCGCTCCTGTCGGTGCTCAGCATCGTCTCGGCGGGACCCAGCCATGCGATGGAAGATATCCGCCCGGCGGGTATCGAACAGATCGCCGGCGAGCCGGGAGTTGCGGCGTTCGAGGCGTCCTACGACGCGAAGAGCCACATCCCGCCGCACGGCGCACCCGGCCACATGTGCATCGCCCACTGCAATGCGCACGACCTCACCTCGCCTCCCGTCTTCATGCCCGCCAGCTTGCCGTCCGACACCCGGTCGGGCTGGCTTCTGAGCTCGCAACAAGCGCCCCGGCCTGGCCCCGCTTTCGGACTGAAGCGCCCCCCTCGCGTCTGACGATCCCGCGCGCTCGCGCGCCTTTTGATCGTCATTCATGCGAGGAGCTCAATGCTTTCCCCCATCTGCCCAGCGCCGCGTCGTGCGGT
>JAFEDM010000419.1 GCA_018241625.1 Pseudomonadota bacterium
CGACTCGGCCACCAGTTGGGCGTCCAGCTCGGGCTTGCGCACTTCATTGACGTTGATGTGCGTGGGAACGCCCATCAGATCGCTGACTTCCTTGCGCAGCTTCTCGATGTCCTCGCCCTTCTTGCCGATCACCACGCCCGGACGGGCGGTGTGAATCGTCACGCGCGCGGTCTTGGCCGGGCGCTCGATCTGGATCTTCGAGATGCCGGCGGCAGCCAGCTTCTTCCTCAGCATCTCGCGGACCTTGATGTCGGCCACGAGATACTTCGCGTAGTCGCCCTTGTTGGCGTACCACTTGGCGTTCCAGTCCTTGGCGATGCCGAGGCGGATGCCGGTGGGATGAACTTTATGACCCATCGTCTTCTCCTCTTACTCGCCGACGACCACGGTGATGTGGCTGGTGCGCTTCAGGATGCGGGAACCCCGGCCCTTGGCGCGGGCATACATGCGCTTCATCGCCGGACCTTCGTCCACGAAGATGCGCGAGACCTTCAGCTCGTCGACGTCCGCGCCTAGGTTGTTCTCGGCGTTGGCGATGGCCGACAGCAGCACCTTGCGGACAAGGTGCGCGGCCTTCTTGTTGGTGAACTGGAGCACGTCGCTGGCTCGGCCCACGGGCATGCCGCGGACCAGGTCAGCCACCAGGCGTGCCTTCTGCGCCGAAATGCGGGCGCTGCGCAGGATCGCTTTGGCTTCGGTGCTCATCACTTGCCCTTCTTGTCGCCGACGTGGCCCTTGAAGGTGCGCGTCACCGCGAACTCGCCGAGCTTGTGCCCGACCATGTTCTCGTTGACGAGCACCGGCACGTGCTGGCGGCCGTTGTGGATGGCGATGGTCAAGCCCACCATTTCGGGCAGGATCATCGAGCGGCGCGACCAGGTCTTGATCGGGCGCTTGTTGTTGGCGGAAACCGCGGCTTCCACCTTCTTGGCGAGGTGAAGGTCGACGAACGGACCTTTCTTCAGAGAGCGTGGCATGTCGGTTTCCTGTTACTTGCGGCGACGCACGATGAACTGCTGCGTGCGCTTGTTGTTGCGGGTCTTGTAACCCTTGGTCGGCGTGCCCCACGGACTGACCGGATGACGGCCGCCGGAGGTGCGGCCTTCACCACCGCCGTGCGGATGGTCGACCGGGTTCATGACGACGCCGCGAACGGTCGGGCGGATGCCCAACCAGCGCTTGGCGCCGGCCTTGCCGAGCTTCTTCAGGCTGTGCTCGCCGTTGCCGACTTCGCCGATGGTGGCGCGGCACTCGACCGGCACGCGGCGCATTTCGCCGGAGCGCAGGCGCAGCGTGGCGTAGCCGGATTCGCGGGCCACCAGCTGCACCGAGGCGCCGGCGGAGCGGGCGATCTGCGCGCCCTTGCCGGGCTTCATCTCGATGCAGTGGATCGTGGAACCCACCGGGATGCTGCGCAGCTGCAGGCAGTTGCCGGCCTTGATCGGCGCGTCGTGGCCCGACAGCAGGCGGTCGCCCACCTGCACGCCCTTCGGCGCGATGATGTAGCGGCGCTCGCCGTCGGCGTAGCACAGCAGCGCGATGTGCGCGGTGCGGTTCGGATCGTATTCGATGCGCTCGACCTTGGCGGCAATGCCTTCCTTGTCGCGCTTGAAGTCGATGATGCGGTAATGCTGCTTGTGACCGCCGCCGCGATGACGCGTGGTGATACGGCCGAAGTGGTTGCGGCCGCCGGTCTTGGACTGCGCTTCGGTCAACGCCGCGTACGGCGCGCCCTTGTGCAGGCCTTCGGTGCGGACGCTGACTGCGTCGCGACGACCGGGCGAGGTCGGCTTGTGAGTGATCAGTGCCATCTCAATTCAACTCCTGGCTCAGGCCTTGGCCGACACGTCGATGGACTGGCCATCGGCGAGGCGCACATAAGCCTTGCGCTTGCCCTGGCGGCTGCCAGCGCGGAAACGGAAGGACTTGACCTTGCCCTTGCTGTTGACGAGGTTCACCTGCTCGACCTTGACGTCGAACATCTGCTCCACCGCCGCACGGACATCGGCCTTGGTCGCCTCGGGGGCCACCACGAAAACGTACTGGTTGTGCTCGCTGACGCGGGCCGACTTCTCGGAGATGTGCGGCGCGCGCAGCGTGTCGAGAATGCGTTCGTTGCTCATGCCAGCCACTCCTCGATCTTCTTCACGGCGTCAACCGTCATCACCACGTGGTCGGAACCGACCAGGCTGACCGGGTTCAGCGCCATCACGTCCAGCACATGCAGGTAGGGGATGTTGCGCGCGGCCAGGTACAGCGCCTCGTTCGCATCCTCGGAAACCAGCAGCACGCGGCCGGACACCTCGAGCTCGGCGAGCTTGGCGACCATCGCCTTGGTCTTGGGCTGGTCGACGCCGAAGCTCTCGACCACCTTGATGCGGCCCTGGCGGTTCAGCTCGGACAGGATCGAGCGGATTGCCACGCGGTAAGCCTTGCGGTTGACCTTCTGCTCGTAGCTACGCGGCTTCGCGGCGAAGGTCACGCCGCCACCCACGAAGATCGGGGCGCGATAGTCGCCGTGACGGGCGCCGCCGCCCTTCTGCTTCTTGAACTTCTTGGTGGTGCCCGACAGCTCACCGCGCGACAGCTGCGCCTTGGTGCCGGCACGGCCGGCCGCCTGGTACGCAACCACCACCTGGTGGATCAGGGCCTGCTTGAACTCGCCGCCGAACACTTCGTCGGACACGGCAAGCGGCTTGGCGCCAATGACATTCAGTTCCATGGCGTCTCTCCTCAACCCTTGGTGGTCGGACGGATGACGACGTCGCCGCCGGTCGCACCGGGGACAGCGCCCTTCACCGCGATCAGGTGGCGCTCGGCGTCGACCTTGACCACTTCCAGACCCTGCTGGGTACGGTTTACGTTACCCATCTGGCCGGACATCTTCTTGCCGGGGAACACGCGGCCCGGAGTCTGGCGCTGGCCGATCGAGCCAGGCGCGCGGTGCGACAGCGAATTGCCGTGCGTCGCATCGCCCATCTTGAAGTTCCAGCGCTTGATGGTGCCCTGGAAACCCTTGCCCTTCGAAACGCCGGCGACGTCGACGATCTGGCCCGCCGAGAACACGTCCTCGGCCTTGATCTCCGCGCCCACGCTGTACTTGCCGAGGTCGTCCGCGGACACGCGGAACTCCCACAGACCACGACCCGGCTCAACCTTGGCCTTGGCGTAATGACCCTTCAGCGGCGCCGTCAGCAGGCTGGCGCGCTTCACGCCCGCCGCGACCTGCACCGCGCTGTAGCCATCGTTGTCTTCGGTCTTCAGCTGGGTGACGCGGTTCGGGGTCGCCTCAATCAGCGTCACCGGAATCGAGCGTCCGTCTTCAGTGAAGAGCCGGCTCATGCCGCACTTGCGGCCTACCAGTCCGATACTCATGTTCGTATCCTGTCTATCGCTCAACCGAGCTTGATCTGAACATCGACGCCAGCGGCGAGATCAAGCTTCATGAGCGCGTCCACGGTCTTGTCGTTGGGGTCGACGATGTCGAGCACGCGCTTGTGCGTACGGGTCTCGTACTGGTCGCGTGCATCCTTGTCGACGTGCGGCGACACCAGAATGGTGTAACGCTCGATCTTGGTCGGGAGCGGGATCGGGCCGAGCACCGTGGCGCCCGTGCGCTTGGCCGTCTCGACGATCTCGCTGGCCGAACGGTCGATCAGACGATGATCGAACGCCTTGAGGCGGATGCGAATCTTCTGGTTCGCCATAAAACCGTGTCCTGTTATCAAAAGAACTTGAATGTGCAACGAGGCGGCTTCTCACCGCATCGCACTGCTCTCTGGAACCATCGGGACCGCACAGAACACAATCCCGACCTGAAAAACGCCAAGCGAGCACATGTTGGCTCGCCTGGCGCAAATCCTGCTGCGCAATGGACGTGGCGACGGATTCAACCCGGAACTACGCCGTATGCGATGACCGTCCACGGTCTGCGAACTCGAAGCACTTCCTGTGCCTCATTTCGCTGTAAGTCGAGCCAGAATGTCATCTGGCTGACAAGTGAGCTGCAAAGTATAGCGGCAAATCTTCGCCAAGGGAAGGCCCTGCCCGCAAATGGGCCGAATCTTCAGGCGACGGCAGCGGACCGGTGTGACCGGCCCGCTGTCCGTGGTCTTACTTGATGACCTTGGCCACCACGCCGGCGCCGACGGTACGGCCGCCTTCGCGGATCGCGAAACGCAGGCCCTGGTCCATCGCGATCGGGTGGATCAGCGTCACCACCATCTTGATGTTGTCGCCCGGCATGACCATTTCCACGCCTTCCGGCAGCTCGATCGCACCGGTCACGTCCGTGGTGCGGAAGTAGAACTGCGGACGGTAGCCCTTGAAGAACGGGGTGTGACGGCCGCCTTCGTCCTTCGACAGCACGTACACTTCGGCCTCGAACTCGGTGTGCCGGGTGATCGTGCCCGGCTTCGC
>JAFEDM010000041.1 GCA_018241625.1 Pseudomonadota bacterium
GAAGGCGTGCGCCTGTCCGGGCAGCAGGCGCTCGACCCCGACTGGACCGTTCGCCTCAGCTTCGTGGGCCAGGCGATCAACGCCCGCGACACCCAATACGCCGCGCGGGACGCAGGTCCGCTCGCCCGCCGCAACCGGCTGCGCGAACCGCACGACAACGATTTCGCCGAGGCCAGCCTGTCACTCGATGGCGCCCTGCCCTGGGCGCAGGCCCACGCCTCTCTCGCGGCGGTCCGCCACTCCCTCTCGAGCACCTATGATGCGGCGGACGCGCCACCCGTCCCGGCGCCGCCGGGACCGGTCGCCTACAACGACGACAACGCCATCGCCAGCGTGGTCGCCGAGGCGACGCTCGCCTCCAGACCTACGGATCGCCTGCAATGGATCGCGGGCGCCTTCGCCGCCCACACCCACCAATCCACGACCCTGAGCGAGACCGCGCCCGGCGTGGGGACCGACCTCTTCAACGAAGGCCGCCGCGACGATCTGGACGAGGCGGCGCTGTTCGGCGAAGTGCGGCTGCCGATAAGCCAGCGGCTGGCCGTGACGCTCGGCGGGCGCGCCTTCACGATCCGCACCGAAGTCTCCAGCCGGATCACCGCGCTTCCGCTGTCCGGCCCCGGCTTCGACGGGCAAGTCCAGACCTCCGGCTTCGCGCCCAAGGTGGTGGTCGCCTTCCAGGCCGCGCCGGGCGTCCTCACCTATGTCCAGGCGGCGGAAGGCTATCGCGCCGCGGGCCTCAACACGACCGGCCTCCCGGGCCAAGCCTTCAGCGTCGGCGGCGGCGCGGAGCCGGATCGGTCCTACAACGGCGACGAGCTCTGGAGCCTGGAGGCGGGCGTGCGCCTGGATCTGTTCGAAGGGCGCATGCAGGTCCGCTCGGCCGCGTTCGACGCGATCTGGCGCAACATCCAGAGCGACCAGCTCCTGGCGTCCGGCCTGCCCTTCACGGCCAACATCGGCAGCGGGTCCAGCCACGGCGTCGAATTCGAAGGCGCCTGGCGCGACGGGCCTCTGGAGGTCGCCGCCAACTTCCTGCTGGACAAGCCCGAACTGGACCGGGCCAACCCGGCCTTTCCGGCGCGGGCGGAGCTGGGCCTCGCCGGCGTCCCCACAGTCATGGGCGGGCTCAGCGGCCACTACAGCTGGACGCTGGGCGGTTTCGGCGAGGTCGCGGTGGACGCCCGGCTGGCCTATGTCGGCCCTTCCCATCTCACCTTCGACGAGCAGACCTCGCCGCGGATGGGCGGCTATGCGACCGGCCGTCTGGCCGCGACCTGGAGCCGCGAGGCCTGGCGGGTGACGGTGGCCGTCGACAACCCCGCGAACGTGCGTGGAAACACCTTCGCCTACGGCAACCCCTTCACCCTGCGGACCGGCCAGCAGGTGACGCCCGTCCGGCCCGCCACCCTGTCGCTTCGGTTGACGCGTACGATCCCCTGACCCAGCGCGGCCGATCTAGACCACGGCCCCGAAGGCCTTGCCGATCGCCCAGGTCGCGACGAGCGCGAGCGCGCCCCAGAAGGTGACGCGCAGCGCGGGACGGTACGGACTGGCGCCGCCGGCCCGCGCGCCGACCCAGCCGAGCACGGCCAGGAAGGCCAACGCCGCCGCCGAGATCGCCGGGATCATGACCGGGACCGGGGCCAGGGCGGCGACCGCGAGCGGCAACGCCGCACCCACCGAAAACGTCAGGGCGGAGGTCAGGGCCGCCTGCACCGGCCTGGCCTGCGTGTGTTCCCAGATCCCGAGCTCGTCACGCGCATGGGCGGCCAGGGCGTCGCCGGCGTTCAGTTGCTCGGCCACCTGCCGTGCGAGGTCCGGCGTCAGGCCGCGGGAAACATAGATGGCGGTCATCTCGTCGAGCTCGGCTTCGGGCGCGGTGGCGAGTTCCTGGCGCTCCCGGGCCAAGTCGGCGGCTTCGCTGTCGGCCTGCGAACTGACCGAGACGTACTCGCCAGCGGCCATCGACATGGCGCCGGCGACCAGACCGGCGAGACCCGTCAGGATGAGGCCTCCACGCGCCGTCTCGGCGGCCGCCACGCCGACGATCAGGCTCGCGGTCGACACGATCCCGTCGTTGGCGCCAAGCACCGCCGCCCGCAGCCAACCGATCCGCGAGACCGTGTGTCGTTCAACATGCGTCTTCAGCCGGGTCATGCGGTCAGGACCTCGCAGGCCGACGCCATGCCACAAGCCCGACGGGAGCTCGGAACGTTCATCCCGTAACTAGATCGTCGAAGGGGTCAGGCCGCCTTGATCGATCGCAACCACCTAGGGTCCTGACGCGGATATCACATCCCGGGGAAGGGCCGCTCAATACTGCCCGTGGATCCTCCTTGGATCGACGGCCTCGTCCGGCAGTCCGACCGCGGACTTGTTCGCCGAAAACCCCGCTCTCGCCGCCAGGACCGACCGGTCGATCCAGTTGGGCGGCTGGATCTGGCGGCCGATGAACGCCAGGGCGTCGATCACCCGCGGCGCGAGCGAAGGTCCCACGTGGTCCGCGCCGTGCACGATCCGGTACTCATGACCCAAACCCGCGTCGAACAGGATCCGATGCAGGAACTCCACGCCCTGGGTCAGGTAGAGCATGTCCTGGTCACCCACCTCCAGGTAGATCGGCAGGTCGAACAGACGGGCCGGGTCGCGTTTCGCGATCGTCGCCGGGTTGTTGGCGGCCCAGTAGTCCAGATCGACCGGCGCGCCGAACATCGGCTGGATCACCGCGTCAGGTCGCCAGAACTTCACGCGCGGCCCCACCTTGCTCCAGGACAGCGCCGGTTCGATGGCGGGCTCCACGGCCGCGACCGCGCCGAAGACCTCGGGGTGTTTGAACGCGATCCTCAGGCTGCCCAGCCCGCCCATCGAGAAGCCGCCAATGAAGGTGCTCCTCCGCTCCTTCGAGACGGGCAGCTCCTTCCGCAGATGCGCCAGCAGATCGGACAGGATGAAGCTTTCCCACCGCTGCGATCCGTCATGGAAGTCCATGTACAACGACCGACCCGCGCTCGGCGTCGCGATGACCATTGGGGGCAGCCGGCCCTCGGCGATCGCCGTGTCGATCGCGGGGATGAACCGCAGGAGGTCGAGGTCGCTGCCGTTGCCGCCGTGAAGAAGCAGCATCAGTGGCAGGGGCGAGGCCGGCGAAGACCGGTGGCCGGCCGGCGTATAGATGGTGACATTGACCTCAGCCGGCAGGAGCGGTGAGCGCAAGGCGATCCGACGCGTGGCGCCCTTGGCGCTCGCGGTCTCGGCCGCCGTGACGGAGGTGCTGGCCGTCATCGCCGCGACGAGCGCCGCGCCCGCAAATTCTCGCCGGTTCACCATCGGATCAGATGCTCCTTCGACCTGTCGCCCGCGCGGCCTTACAGAAGCCGGAGCCCGTCGTCACCGCGCCGTGTCGGATTGCGCGCCCTTTGCCGCCGCGTCTCGGATCTGGCCAAGCGTGCGGCCGGTCCATCGTTTGACGGCGCGGCGAAGGTTGGCGGTGTCAGTGAACCCGACCTTGGCGGCGATGTCGTCGGCGGTCATGCGCGTGGTCTGCAGATAGCGGAGCGACAGCTGCTGGCGCACGTCGTCGGCGATTTCAGCGAAGCGGATGCCCTCCTCCGTCAGCCGCCGGCGCAGCGTCCTTTCGGTGACGCCCAGCTCACGGGCGATGCTCTGCATCGACGGAGCCCGATGGGGCGCCCGCATCAAGCGCTGGTAGATCTCGCCGATCAGGCTGGACTTGGCCTTCGTCCGGCCGATGAGCTCGGTGCAGGTCTCCTCCAGCCAGGTGTGGGTCAGCCGGTTGGCGAACTGCGGGGCCAGATCGAGGATCGACCTCGGATAGTGCAGTTCATGCGCCGGCTGATCGAACAGGCAGGCGCAGCCGAGGCGTCTTCCATCCAGGATGGCATGGCCGGTGTCCGGCAGGCCGAACAGCGCGCGGATCGGCGCGATGTCGGCGCCCGAGACGTCGCGCACGTGGGTGGCGGTCATCATCATCTGCTGGCGGACCAGAAAGGCGCGCGCGGGAAAGCTCATGGCGTCGCTGTAGATTTCCGGGAACCGCCAGACCGCCAGGTCGCCCTCCCGACGCCACTCGAGCCGCAGCATGGGCGTCGCCAGCAGATGGTAGCGCACCGCGAAATCGAAGAAGTCCCTCATGGTCGGCGAGCACATCAGCGCATAGCCGTACATCCCGTAAGCCGAAAGGTGCAGCCGCGACCCGACGTCGAGGGGAATCTGCGGATCGCCCCCGGCCGCGACGATGTTCTCGCACGCGGCGAGATAGTCGTTCACCGAAGTCAGGGCGTGAGGATCGTGGACGCGTTCGGAGCTGAGCGTGCCGCCGGCCAGCACCGTATCGGGTGCGACGCCGCGCTCCGCAGCCGCGTCCACGAGGATCGCAAGCTTGTAGGGCGCGAAGATCCTCTGGTGCAGGAGCGGCAGGTCGGCCGCCCTGTAGGGTCTAAGCCCGACGGTTCTGGTCGCTTCTTGGGCCATGGCCAAAGGGCTTTCCGCCGTTACGTGTCCGGTAAAGATATAAAGCTGTCCGGCAGGGACACTCAACAGCTTAAGACGCCCTGCTACCCTCCCGGGCGAACCGCAGAGGAGGCGGAAGTCTTCCTCGCGGCAGGAGAGGCGCCAGGAAGTCATGTTCGAGGCCGCGGCCCGGACCTATGTCCCACAACCGCGTGACGCCCCCTCGGCGGCGCCC
>JAFEDM010000420.1 GCA_018241625.1 Pseudomonadota bacterium
GGAAATCGCGGTCGGCCGAGATGTCCGCGCGCCCGGGCGATCCATCGGTTGACCACGACGGATATTGGCCGATTTTTTTCTTTGTGAGAAAGAAAAACTATCCTCGAGTCACGTTTGCCTCGGCGCCCCATAGCGGTGGCGGCCCAGGTTGCAGAGAGGGACGCCTTGGCCTTAGACAATGAGCTTGAAAGACCGTCCGCCGTCGGAGCGCACGTCGAGACCTTGACCAAGAAAACCCCGGCAAAGTCCGAGAGGCCTTCGCGCAAGGCAGGCAGGTCGCAAGGTGAGCGCCGCCAGGAGTCCATGACCCAGATCATGGACACCGCCGAAGCCCTCTTCGCAGAGGAGGGCTACAACGGGGTGACGTTCAATCGCCTGGCCGAGGTCGCCGGCGTCGACGCCTCGCTGCTGCGGTACTATTTCGGCGACAAGGAACAACTCTTCCAGGCGGTCTTTCGCCGGCGCGGACCCGAGCTCAACCAGGCGCGGCTGAAGTCCATGGCCGCCTACCGCGAATCCGCCGGGAAGAACCTTCAGCTCGAAGGCGTGCTCGACGCGCTCGTCCGGCCGGGCTTCCTGCTGATGGCGCAGGACGAGGGCTGGCGGAACTACATGGCGATCGTCGCCTATGTGAACAGCTCGCGCGGACCGATGCATGCCCTTTTCGCCGAGACCTTCCACTACGTCTCGCGCGAGTTCATCGCGGACCTGCGCCGCATCTATCCGAACGTCACCGAGGAAGAGATCTACTGGAGCTACCTGTTCATGACCGGGGCCCTGACCTTCTCGATCTCCGGGACCAAGCGGATCGACGCCCTCTCCAACGGCCTGGTCAGCACCTCGGACACCATGGGTGTCTTCCATCGCTTCCCGATCGCCATGGCCGGCGCGATCCGCGCATTGTGCGAGCGCCCCGAAGCGGTTCGTCCGCCACGCACCCGCAAGTCCAGACGCGCGAACACCGCGAGGGACTGATCCGGCATCGGGCTACTTGCCGTCAACGCTATAGGCCAGCAGGACGTTGACGCCGTTGCCGCCGATGCTCGCGGTGCCGTTGAAGCCGCTCATCACGAACACGCGGCCGCCGGCGATCGCCGCGCCCATCCCGTCGAGGCTTCCGCCCGGCTGGCCCTTGATCTGGTTGACCGTGTCATAGGTGCGCGACGTCGTGCTGTCGGCCCAGACCACCTTGCCGGTGGTCGCGTCGTAGGCTCGGAACCAGCCGTCCATCGTGCCTGCGAACACCACGCCCGGCATCGCCGCGGGCGCCTGGGACTGGCCGCGGATGCAGGTGGCGTTGGCCGGCTGGCCCGCGTAGCGGCACGGCGCCACCGGCGCGGGCGTGGCCCAGATCACCTTCCCC
>JAFEDM010000421.1 GCA_018241625.1 Pseudomonadota bacterium
CTGGGACGCCGCTCACCCTGCACTCTCGCCGCGTCTTGACGCCCAGCACGCTGCCCATGCGCGGTGCGGAAGACCTGCCGGCCACGCCGCGGATGGTCGAGGTCACGCCCCTTATGCGCGAGCTTATCCTCGAGGCGGCGCGCCTGTCGGAACTGGCGGATGCGCCGGCGGAAGAGGCCTGGATCCACAAGCTGCTGGGCTCGCGCATCCGCGCGGCCACCGAGCAGCCCAGCCGCATCCGCGCCCCGGCCGGCTCACGCCTCGGCCGGATCTGCGACGCCATCATCAGCGACCCCTCCGACAACCGCACCATCGACTACTGGGCCGCGCGCCTGGCGATGAGCCGCCGCACGCTGACGCGGCGGTTCCGCGAGGAGATCGGCATGAGCTTCTCCATGTGGCGCCAGCAGGTGCGACTGCAGGAGGCCCTCGTGCGCCTGGAGATGGGCCAGCCGATCACCACCATCGCCCTCGACGTCGGCTATGAATGCCCGACATCCTTCTCGACGGTCTTCCGGCAGACCTTCGGCGCCCCGCCGTCGCGCTACGTGAACTCCTGAGCCTGCCGGCGGACCTTTAGGAGGAGGGGCCCGACATGCCTCAGATCACCCGGCGCGACGCGCCCTGGGCGGCCGGCCGCACGGCCCTGCTGCTCGTCGACATGCAGCGCATCTGGCTGGAGCCGGGCAAGAACCCGCGCCATCCCGACTGGGGGCCGGACCACGCCTTCTATCGCGCCATCGCCGAGCACGCCCTGCCCCGCCAGCAGCGCCTGCTGGCGGCCGCGCGCGGCGCCGGGGTTGAGGTGGTGCACACCATCATCCGCAGCCTGACCGAGGACGGCCGCGACCGGTCGCTGGACCACAAGCTCTCGGACCTGCACGTGGCGCCCAGCGATCCCCTGGGCGCGCCGGTCCCGGCGCTGGCGCCCATTGCCGGCGAGATCCTGCTGCCCAAGACCTCTTCCGGCGTCTTCAACTCCACCAACATCGACTATGTGCTCAAGAATCTGGGCGTCGACTTCCTGGTGGTGGCCGGGATCATGACCGACCAGTGTGTGGACATGGCGGTGCGCGACGCCGCCGACCGCGGCTATGCGGTCACCTGCGTGGGCGACGCCTGCGCCGCGGCGACGCCCGAGCGGCACGACAACGCACTGAAGGCCTTCGGCGGCTATGGCTGGATCACTGACACAGACACCGCCGAGGCGCGGTTCAAGGCGCTCCGGTCATGAGCGGCGGCGCTGAACCCCTGGTGGCCGTGGTCACCACCGACCTCGCCGCCGTAACCCGCGGCCGGCTGGTGACGGCCTCGCGTTTCGAGCGGATCGCACAAGCCGGCGTCGGCTGGCTGCAGGCCAATATCGCGCTGACGCCCTTCAACGGCATCGCCAACCCGAACCCCTGGGGTTCGCGCGGCGACCTGCGCCTGGTCCCCGACCTGGCCGCGCGGTTCCGCGCCACCGGCCTGAGCGAGGCCAGCGCCTTCGACATGGTGATGGGCGATATCGTCGAGCTCGGCGGAACGCCGTGGAGCGCCTGTCCGCGCAACCTGCTGCGCACAGCGATGGACGAGCTGAAGTCCGGCTTCGGCCTCGACCTCGCCGCCGCCTTCGAGCAGGAATTCACCCTTCAAGGGTTGGCGCAGCCCGCGCCGCATTCGCTGTCGTTGGCGGCGGTGCGAAGGGTCGATCCGTTCGGACCGATGCTGATGGCGGCGCTGGGCGAGGCCGGCGTGGATCCTGAGGTGTTCATCGCCGAGTTCGGCGCCGACCAGTTCGAGATCACCTATGGCCCGGCGCCAGGCCTCGCCGCCGCGGACCGCGCCATCGCGGTGCGCGAGCTGACCCGCGAAGTCGCCCGCGTCTGCGGTGCGCGCGCCTCCTTCAACCCGAAACCCGCGCCCGACGCGGTGGGCTCTGGCGTCCACGTTCATTTCAGCCTGCAGGACGCTGACGGCCGACCCGCCGGCTTCGACCCCGCCGGTC
>JAFEDM010000422.1 GCA_018241625.1 Pseudomonadota bacterium
CGCTGGCCGGAGCCGCGGTCGGCGGCGCGGCCGGGGTCGGCGCGGTGCGGCCAAGCAGGGCGTCGAGCGCTCTCATGAAGGGGTTTCGCATCGGGTCGGTCTCCATCAGGATTTCGTGGAAGGCGCCGGGGATGGCGATCAGCTTTCCCTGCGGCAGGTGACGGGCGGCGGCGGCTTGCGCGGCGTTGTCGACGAGTTGGTCCTCTTCGGCGGACACAATGACAACCGGGACCGTAACGTTCCGCAGCGCGTCGGGACGAGCCAGATAGCCGGTGGCCTTCAGGCCGAAATCGATCCAGCCCCAGGTCGGGCCGCCGAGCGCGAGCTTCGGCTCGGCCTCGACCAGGCTCCAGCTGCGCGCATAGCGCGCGGGATCGTGGGTCAGCAGGTTGCCTTCGAACGTCGAGTCGAAAGGCTTGCCCGGGCCGTTCAAGGTGTAGCGCCGGCCTCTGCCAACGACGATGTTCAGGCCCGTCAACAGCTGCGAGACGATCAGCGGGAACGGCGTGCGAAGGCCCAGCATCGGCGCCGACAGGATTGCGCCGGCGAAGCGGTCCTCCCCCTGCGCCATGGCCAGCAAGGTGAGGCATCCGCCCATGGAATGGCCCACCGCCGTCCACGGCTTCGGCAGGCGGTCGGAGAAGGCGTCGATCAGAGCGCGGAAGTCGTCGAGATAGGCGCGGTAGCCGCGCGCGTGACCCTTCAGCGGATCGGGCAGTTCGCGCTGGGAAAGCCCCTGCCCGCGCCAGTCGTGGGCCAGGACCACGAGGCCGCGATCGAGCAGCTCGCCGATGAACTCGTAGTACTTCTCGATCGGCTCGGTGCGCCCGCCCGACAGCACGATCGAGCCGCGCATCTGGGCTGGCGCGATGCGTGGGGTGAACAGCGCCGCGCGCAGCTGCGCCCCGCCCGCGCCGGCGTACCAAAAGGCCTCGCCGCCGGGCGGCGCCTTGGCCAGCGGCGTTTCGATGAGGGGCGCGGGCTCGAGCATCCGGGGCGAACCTACGCAGCCTTGGAAAACAGGGATTGAATCGCCGGCTGCAGCTTCATCGCCAGCCCCATGTCGGACAGCCGCAGCCGCCCGGTCATCATGGCGCGCGTGGGATCGAGCTCGCCCTTGCCGAGCGCCGTCAGGTCCTTGAGGCCGACGGTGACCACAAGGTCCGCTGGCAGATCGTCGTTGGTGACTTCGCCGCCCGCGATGTGGATGACGCCCTCGCCCTTCAGATCGAGCTTGATCGAGGCGCCGAGCGCGCCGGCCGCGGCCTCCGACGAGGCGGCCTGGCGGATACGGTCCGTCAGCTCCTCCAGCGTCGCCATACCCAAGCTCTCCCAAATCAGGGCTGAGCTTCGCTTCAGACGTGTGCGAAGTAAACCGTCACGCGCGCAACGCGACGCCGCCCGGCGCGCGAAGGTCACGGCCTGGGCATCCGCCGTGGCGCGGCGACCCGCGCGGTGGCGGGCGTCAGCTCTTCGCGGGCTTCACGAACCTGAGCGTCATGCGATCGCTCTCGCCGATGGCGTCGTATTTCGCCCGGTCGAAGTGCGGGTCCGCCGGCTGGCCCGGCGCGGACGAACGGCGCACCGGCGGCAGGGTCCAGACGCCGAAGGGATGGTTGTGGTCGTCCTTGGGGTTGGCGTTGATCTCGCTGGCGGCGTCGAGCCTGAAGCCCGCCTCCTGGGCCAGCTGGACGACATAGGCCTGGGGCACGTAGCCGCTGGAGGCCATGACGTCGGGCGTGGCGGCCGGGTCGGCGCGATGCTCCTCGACCCCCAGGACGCCGCCCGGCTTCAGCGCCGCGAAGGCGTCCTTGAAAGCCTTTTCCGCCAGGCCCGCGGCCATCCAGTTGTGGATGTTGCGCAGGAACAGGACGAGGTCGGCCGACCCCGCCGGCGCCACCGCCCCGCTGGTCGGCCCGAAGGCGCTGTAGGCGATCGGGCCGTAGAGTTTCGGCGCGGCGGCCAGCTTGTTGCGGAAGGCCTCGTCCAGGGCGCGCCCCTCGGCGTCCTGCGTCTGCAGCCCGACCGCATAGTACTTGCCGCCGGTGGCGGCCGCGAAGGGCGCGACGATGTCGGTGTACCAGCCGGCGCCGGGCCAGAACTCGACCACCGTCTGGCCGGGTTTCAGCCCCCAGAACTTCAGCGACTCCACCGGATGCCGGAAGCGATCGCGTGCGCGGTCGGTGGGCGCGCGCCAGGCGCCGGCCACCGCGGCCTCGAGGGTCTTGGGCGGCGCGACCGCTGCCGACCTTGGCGTGCAGGCCGAAAACGCCCCGCCGCCCAGGAC
>JAFEDM010000423.1 GCA_018241625.1 Pseudomonadota bacterium
CATAGCCGGCCTCGCCAAGCGCGCGGCTGTCGTAGATCAGGCCGAGCTGGTCCTCGGGCGCGAGGTTCGGGAAGGCGGCCACGACCTTCGCTTCCAGGGCCGGCGCGTAGCGGCTGCGGAAATAGCCGACCTGGCCGGCGTTGATCAGCGGGGTGGCGCCGGCCGCGACGGTGCGCGAGGCCGGAGCGCCGGCGCTGACCAGGGTCTTCCAGGGCGCGCCCGCGCCGCCCACGGTCACCGGCGTGCGCCAGGCGCGCGGGGCCTTGGAGGCCGCGTCGACGCCGAACCGGCCCTGGGTGAGGGTGAGCTTGCCGCCGGCGTCCGACGCCGAGATCAGCGGCACGCCGGCCTGCAGGGTGAAGTCGTGGGCGATACCGGTGATCTTCTTGGGGCTGACCGCGTCGACCTCGTGCCACAGGTCGTCGGTGACGGTGTTCCCGTAGGCATGATGGGCGATGTAGTTGCGTACGCCCTGGCGGAAGACGTCCTCGCCCACATAGGCCTCAAGCATGTGGATGACGGCGTGGCCCTTCTCGTAGGTGATGCCGTCGAAGGCGTTGGCGGCGGCGAAGACGTCCTTGATCGGCGTGATCACCGGATGGGCGCCGTCGCGGGCGTCGGTGCGCATGGCGCCCTGCTCGCCGCCCTTGGTCTGCAGCCAGATCTTCCATTCCGGATGGAAGTGGTCGGTGGTCTTGTTCTCCATCCAGGAGGCGAAGCCCTCGTTGAGCCAGAGGTCGTCCCACCAGGCCATGGTGACCAGATCGCCGAACCACTGGTGGGCCATCTCATGGGCGATATCGACGTAGACGTTCTGCTTGTCCTGCTCAGTGGAGAGCTTGGGATCGATCAGCAGGGCGTAGTCGAAGTAGTAGATCGCGCCCCAGTTCTCCATGGCGGCGAAGAACTGGCTCTGGCCGGGGCCGGCGATGAAGTCGAGCTTGGGCAGCGGGTAGGGGGTGCCGAAGTAGTCGTTGTAGAACGGCAGGATCTCGGCGGCGGCGTCGAGGGCGAACTGGGCCTGGGCGGTCTTGCCCCGGCGCGTGATGACCCCGACGTCGGTGTTCCCGACCTTCTTGTGTATCCGCTCGAAGTCGCCGAGGGCGAAGAACAGCAGGTAGGAGCTCATCTTCGGGGTGTCGGCGAAGCGGCTGAGGGTCAGGCCGCCCGCGGCCGGCCGGGTCTCGGCGACCGGCATATTGGAGACCGGCATCTCGCCCGCGGGCGCCTCGACGGAGAGGGCGTAGACCGCCTTTACGCCCGGCTCGTCCCAGGAGGGGATGAAGCGCCGCGCGTCGGAGTTCTCGAACTGGGTGAAGATGGCCCGCTGCTTCTTGCCCCCTTCGCCGGCGTAGTCGAGGGCGAAGAGGCCCGAGGCCTGTTCGTAGATCACGCCCGTATAGTCGAGGCTGAGCGTGTAACGGCCAGGCGGCAGCGGATGGTCGAAGGTGAAGGTCGCGGTCTGCTGGTCCTTGTCCAGGCTGATCGTCGGCGTCCGGGCGCGCAGGGCGTGGGAGAGCGCCTCGCCAGCCGCGGCGGTCTTCGGCAAGTCGAAGAGCGTGGCCTTCTGGAAGGCGATATCGGCGGCGTTGAGCTGGATGCGGTCGGTGGCGGACCTGACGGTCAGGGCGATGGCCTCGTGACCGCCGAACTTCAGGTGCTCCGCGTCGGGCCGGATCAGGATGTCGTAGCGTTCCGGGACCACGTCCTTGGGCAGGGCGACGTGCGGCGGGAAAGGCTTCGGCTGGGCGAACCGGGGTGTCGGCGCGGCCTTGCTGGCGGGCGCGGCCAGGGCCGGCGCCGCGATGGCGAGCAGGGCGGCGGCGAAGAGGGGGATGATTTTCATACGCGAACGGTCCGGGGCCGGAGAGAAATTGCGCCGACCTTAGGCATTCGCGCACGTGGTGACCAAGCGCTTTTGCAAGCCGCGGCGCGTGCTAAGCCTGCCCCCTGAATTCCTTGGGGGAGGAGCGTCACAATGGATCAGCGCAAGGACGCCACGGCGGCCACGATCGAGGCCCACGGGCGGCTGGCCGCCAGCCTTCCGGCCGAAACCGGCGAGGACATGGCCAACGCGACGAAGGGCTTCATCGGCACCATCGAGGGCGCCGACATTCCCGGCGCTTGGAGCCTGAAGCCGTTCGAGTTCCTGAACGGCGAGCGGCCCGACACGGTCAACCCCAGCCTCTGGCGCCAGGCGCGGATCAACCTGCAGCACGGCCTGTTCGAGGTGACCAAGGGGATCTACCAGGTCCGCGGCTTCGACCTGTCCAACATCACCTTCATCGAGGGCGAGACCGGCTACATCGTCATCGACCCCTTGATCTCGGCCCAGCCGGCGGCGGCGGCGCTGAAGCTGATGCGCGAGCACCGGGGGAACAAGCCGGTCACGGCGGTGATCTACACCCACAGCCACGTGGACCACTACGGCGGGGTGCGCGGCGTGATCAGCCAGGAGGAGATCGACGCCGGCCTGCCGATCGTGGCGCCCGAGGGGTTCCTCCGCGAGGCAGTGAGCGAGAACGTGCTGGCCGGCAACGCCATGGGCCGCCGCGCGACCTACATGTACGGCTCGCTGCTGCCACGCGACGCCAAGGGGCACGTGGACGCGGGCCTGGGCAAGGCGGTGTCGCTGGGCTCTGTCAGCCTAGTGCCCAACTCGATCTCGATCCAGGAGACCGGCGAGAAGATCGTCCTGGATGGCGTGGAGATCGTCTTCCAGGTGACGCCCGACACCGAGGCGCCGGCGGAGATGAACTTCCACTTCCCGCAGTTCCGGGCGCTGTGCATGGCGGAGAACTGCACCTGCCAGCTGCACAACCTCTACACCCCGCGTGGGGCGCAGGTGCGCGATGCGCGGGCCTGGAGCCACTACATCGACGAGGCGGAGCGGATGTTCGCGGGCGAGAGCGACGTCCTGTTCGCCAGCCACCATTGGCCGCGCTGGGGCACGGGCGAGGCGCGCCGGTTCCTGAAGCAGCAGCGCGATCTCTACAAATACATCCACGACCAGACGCTGCGGCTCGCCAACCATGGCCTGACGCCGGTGGAGATCGCCGAGCAGATCGAGCTGCCGCCCAGCCTCGCGGCCGAGTGGCACACGCGCGGCTACTATGGGACGCTGAACCACAACGCCAAGGCGGTCTACCAGCGCTATCTGGGCTGGTTCGACGGCAACCCGGCGAACCTGCACAAGCTGCCGCCCGAGGACGCGGGGGCCCGCTATGTCGAGGTGGCCGGCGGCGCGGCGGCGCTGCTGGAGAAGGCGCGGGCGGCCTATGGGCGCGGCGAATACCGCTGGGTGGCCGAGCTGGTGAACCACCTGGTGTTCGCCGAGCCGGACAATGCCGAGGCCCGCGCCCTGCAGGCCGACGCTCTCGAGCAGATGGGCTATCAGGCCGAGAGCGGGCCCTGGCGGGCCTTCTACCTCACCGGGGCGCAGGAGCTGCGCAACCCGCGCCCGAAGTCGGAGACGCCGCGACAGGGCGCGGCAGGCCAGCTGCGGGCCCTGCCGGCCGACGCGCTGCTGGAAAGCCTCGCCGTTCGCCTGAACGGGGCTAAGGCCGGAGGTTCCGGCGACATCGGTTTCACGGTGGCGTTCGAGGACAGTGGCGAGCGGTTCGCGGTCAGCGTCGAGCACGCGGTCCTGCACCATCGGGCGCTGGCGAAGGGCGAGGCCGCAGGGCCGGTGGTGAGCCTGACCCGGCCGGCGCTGATCGGCCTGGTGATCGGCGAGACGACGCTGGAGGCCGCGCAGAGCGACGGCAAGGTCGCCGGCGAAGGGGCCGTCGAACTCGGTCGCCTCTTGCCTTTGCTCGACCGTTTCGATTTCTGGTTCGAGATTGTCGCGCCGTAAGCGCAGGCGGAGAAACCGATGAGCCACGTGGTCTATCATATCGTCCAGCACGACGGCGGCTGGGCCTACAAGGTCGAAGGCACCTTCTCGGAGACCTTCGCCAGCCACGACGCGGCCAAGGCGGCGGCCCGGCGCGCGGCGGGCGAGCAGCGGATCGCCGGCGACACCCACGGCATCGTCTACGAGGACGCCAACGGCCAATGGCGCGAAGAGCTGGCCGACGGCCACGACCGTCCTTGGACGGAAGTCGAAGGCTGACAGCCAAGCCGGCGGCGCCGGTGCTATAGTCAGGCCCGGCGTTTACTTTTCATTGTCCGGGAGGCGGTTCGATCCAAGCATGTCGGACCTCGCCCTGAGCCAGATCGACCGTCGAAGCCACGCCGCGGTGCGGCGGCTGGTGGTGCTGAGCCTGGCGCTGGTGGCGGTGGTGCTGATCGGCGTGGGCGGGCTGTTGACCACGGGCTCGCGCCTGCTGAACGACCTGAAGGTGCGGGAGGACCGCTTCCTGATCGCCAACACGGTCGACCGCATCGTCGCGCGGGCGGAGAACGACACCACGACTGTGACGGTCTGGGACCGGGCCTATGAGAACATTCGCCCGGGCGGCGATCCGGCATGGCTGGAGGCCGAAGTCGGCGCCTACATGACGAAGAACCGGCCGTTCGAGCGCAGCATCGCGCTGGACGACCACGACCGACCATTCTTCGCCTGGCAGGACGATCACCTGGTCGCGCCGGGCAGCCAGGCGCAGTTCCTGGCCGACGTAGCGCCATTGATCGCCCAGGCGCGGGCGCAGGAGCGGGGTTTCATCGCCGATCCGCATCGCGACCCCAACCGGCCGGCCACCGCCATGGGGATCGTCCGCTCGGGCGGGGTGCGCTACCTGATCGGGGTTTCGTCGGTCACGCCCTCGCACCCCTCGACGCCGTTGCGCGCGGGCCCTTCGTCGATCGTGGTGGCGGGCGAGGCGCTGGACGGGCGCATCCTGGGGTCCCTGGCGCGGATGCGGGTCAACAAGGCGCGCGTCGTCGAGACGACGGACGCCCTGGCTTCCGTGCCGCTGAAGGATCCGTCAGGACGCCCGGTGGGCTACATCGCCTGGACGCCGCTGCACCCGGGCGTGGCCGCCCTGCGCGCGGCGGCGCCGGCGTTGATCGTGGGCTTCCTGGCCTTCGCCGTGGTGATGGTGGTGCTGGTGCGCCAGATGTTCCGCGTGATCCACGAGCTGGACGCCTATGAACGGGCGCACGCGCAGGCCCTCGCCGAGCTGGAGGCGGCGCGCGACCGGGCCGAGGCGGCCAATGTCGCCAAGTCGCAGTTCCTGGCCAACATGAGCCACGAGATCCGCACGCCCCTCAACGGCATACTGGGCATGGCCCAGGTGCTGGCGCTCAGCCCGCTGCCGAAGGAGGCGCACGAGCGGGTGGAGATCATCAAGAACAGCGGCCAGACCCTGCTGTCGCTGCTCAATGACGTGCTGGACCTGTCGAAGATCGAAGCCGGGCGGATGGAGCTGGCGACGGCGCCGTTCGATCTGGCCGCAGCGGTGCGGGGCGCGGCCCAGACCTTCGCCGAGGCCGCCGACCGCAAGAAGGTCCGCTTCGTGCTGGACATCGATCCCGAGACCACGGGCTTCTGGCTGGGCGACGCGGGCAAGGTGCGTCAGGTGGTCGGGAACCTGGCGTCCAACGCGGTGAAGTTCACCGCCAAGGGCCAGGTGAAGGTGAGCCTGGGGCGCATCGAGGCGGGCGTGCGGATCGTCGTCGCCGACACCGGGGTCGGTATCCCGGCGGCGGATGTGGAGCGGCTGTTCCAGAGGTTCAGCCAGGTGGACCCGACGGCGACACGCAAGTACGGCGGCAGCGGCCTCGGCCTGGCGATCTGCCGCGAGCTGGTCCAGCTGATGGGCGGGACGATCGGGGTGGAGAGCGTCGAGGGCGAGGGCTCCGCCTTCACCGTGGAAATCCCGCTCCAGAGCGTGGAGGGCTCGGGCTCGGTCGAACCGGTGACCGCCGGCGGGTCCACCAAGCTGACGGCGCTGAAGGTGCTGGCGGCCGAGGACAACAAGGTCAATCAAGCCCTGCTGCTGGCCATGCTGCAGCCGCTGGGCGTCGACCTGCGACTGGCGAGCGACGGGCGCGAGGCGCTGGAGCAGGCCGGCGAGGAGCGGTTCGACCTGATCCTGATGGACGTGCAGATGCCGGCGCTGAACGGGGTGGACGCCACCCAGGCGATCCGCGCCCAGGAGCGGGCCGAGGGCCGCAGGCCGACGCCGATCCTGGCCCTGTCGGCCAATGTCATGCGCCACCAGATCGACGCCTACCTGGCGGCCGGCATGAACGGCTTCGTCGCCAAACCCATCCAGATGGAGGCGCTGATCGCGGCGATGGAGCAGGCGCTGGCCGAGGCCGAGCGCGCGGCCTAGCCAGCGCGGTCAGGCCGCGGCGCGCACGCCGCGATTGTTCATCTCGTCTCCGGCGTCGGCCGGAAGGCGCGCGAACCAGACCATCGAGACCAGGGTCGCCGCGCCGAAGATGGCGAAGGCCGGAGCCACCGTGGCGCCTGTCAGATGCGTCTCGCCCTGGGATTTCATCATGAAGTGCAGCAGGGCCGCGGCGAGGCCGACGCTGACCGACTGCATGAATTGCTGGGCCATGGACGCGGTGGTGGTCCCGCGGCTCATCTGCGCCTGCTCGAGGTCGGCATAGGCCATGCCGTTCAGGCTGGTGAACTGTAGCGAGCGGAAGAAGCCACCGACCGCCAGGGTGGCCATGATCACCCAGTGCGGGGTGTCGATGCGGAAGAAGGCGTAGACCATGTAGGTCGCCGCGCAGATCAGGCCGTTGACGATCAGCACGGTGCGGAAGCCGAAGCGGCGCAGGATCGGCGGGGCGGTGGTCTTCATGACCAGGGCGCCGACCGCGGAGATGAAGGTCATCAGTCCGGCGGCGAAGGCGCTCATGCCGAAGCCCACCTGCAGCAGCATGGCCAGCAGGAAGGGCGTGGCGCCGGGTACGAGGCGGAAGAAGGCGCCGCCCATCACCGAGGCCTGGAAGGTGGGGATCCTGAAGATCGACAGGTCGATGATAGCGTGCGGGTTCCGCCGCGCGTGCGCCCAGTAAAAGGCCAGGCAGGCGAGGCCGCCTGCGAACAGCCCAGCGACGGCCAGCGGTGGAATCACGTCGCGGCCCAGGTTCTCGAAGCCGAAGATCAGGCCCGCGAGGCCGAAGCCGGTGAGGAAGATGCCGGGCCAGTCGATCGGCGAGACGTCCTGCTCCTTCACGTTGGGCACGAAGGCGCGCACCAAGAAGACGCCGACCAGGGCGATCGGCAGGTTGAGGAAGAAGATCCAGCGCCAGGAGACGAAGGTGACGATGGCGCCGCCCAGCACGGGGCCGACCACCGGTCCGAGGAGGGCCGGCATGGTCACCACCGACATGGCGCCCACCAGTTCGTTCTTCGGCGTGGTGCGCAGCAGGACGAGGCGGCCGACGGGCCCCATCATCGCGCCCGCGCAGCCCTGCATGAGGCGACAGAGCACGAGCATCGGCAGGGAATTGGCGAAGCCGCAGGCGGCGGAGGAGAGCGCGTAGCCGACCATCGCCACCATGAAGATCTTCTTGGCCCCGAAGCGATCGGCCATCCAGCCCGAGATCGGCAGGAAGACCGCCGAGGCCAGCAGGTACATGGTGATGGCGAGGTTGAGCCGCAGGGGCTCCACATGCAGCGCCTTGGCCATGGCGGGCAGGGCGTTGTTGATCGAGGTGGCGTTCAGCGTCTGCATCAGCAGGGCCGAGCCGATGATCGCCGGGATCACCCAGCCGCGCAGCCTAGCGTCGCGGCCTTCGTTGAGGACGGCGGCGGCGTCGGCGCCCGGCTCGTCGGTGACGTCCTCGATTAGGACCTCTTCGGCGCGGGTGCTCATGCTTCGCTCGTGAGCTTGAGGAGGGGCGCGGCGGCTTCCGCGAGGCGCGCGCGCTCCTGCGGCGTCAATCGCGCCAGGCGCGCGGCCAGCCAGTCGTTGCGGTGCCGCTGGGCAGCGGCGTGCTGGCGAAGGCCGGCGGGCGTGACGGTGAGCCCCTGGCGGCGGCCGTCGTCGGCGTGGCCGGCGCGCGCGATCCAGCCGGCGGCCTCCAGGCGCTTGACGTGGCTGGACATGGTCGGCCGCGAGATCTGCTCGAATTCGGCCAGCTCGGAGACCCCGGCGCCGGGGTTCTTCTTCAGATAGCCGAGGATCAGGGTTTCCTGCGGCGAGAGACCGGCCTTGAGGCCGGCCTGGCGCAGCCTGCGCGAGACACGCAGCAGGGGGCCGCGCAGAAGCTCGGCCAACGCCAGTTCGTCGAGCGCCAGGTCTTCGGCGGGCGCGGGTTCGGGCAGACCGGCGGCCTGGGGCATGCGAGTGGAGTCATATAGTTAGGTTGTCAAACTATCTATACGGGGTCGCAGCTGACCGATCAAGCGCGGCGCGGACGATGCGGCGGGTGGAAGCCTAGCGGCTCAGGAAAAGCAGCACGAGGGACAGGAGGGCGGTCGCGCTCCAGGCCAGCGGCGCGACGGTTGCGGCGGTCTTGCGCGCGGCGACGGCGCGGGCTCGGGTCTTCGGCATGGGCTTGCTCTCCCTGGA
>JAFEDM010000424.1 GCA_018241625.1 Pseudomonadota bacterium
GCAAGCGGCGAGATCGCCCAGCTGTCCCGCGCGGTCCGCAAGCCCACGCTCTACGACCTGGCGTTCAGCGGGCTGACGGTGGACCTGCTGGAGAAGGAGAGCCGGCCGTGAAGGTCCTCTGCTATTCCAGCTTCACCTTCTCCTACCTGAACCGCGCGCGGGTGCTGTTCCAGACCTTGCGCCGCTTCCATCCGGACTGGGAGCTGGTCGCGCTGATCACCGACCGGCCGCCCAGCGGCTTCCGCTTCGACCCCGAGACCGAGCCGTTCGACCGGGTGGTGTGGGCCGAGGACCTCGGTATTCCGGAGTTCCCCGCCTGGCTGTTCAAGCACGACGTGGTCGAGGTCTGCACGGCGGTGAAGGGCCCCTTCATCCACCAAGCCTGCGAAGGCGGCCCATTCGGCGGCGCCGACGCGGTGATCTACCTCGACCCGGACACCGCACTCTTCGCGCCCCTGGACCCGTTGCTGGGCTGGCTGGAAGACCACGACATCCTGCTGACCCCGCATCTGATCGATCCCAACGACACCGCCGAGGCGATCGCCGACAACGACCTGTCGGCTTCGCGCACCGGGATCTTCAACCTGGGCTTCGTGGCGATCCGCACCACGGGCGAGGGCGCCCGCTTCGCCAAGTGGTGGAACGACCGGCTGCTGGACTGGTGCTACGACGACATGCCTTTGGGCCTCTTCGTGGACCAGCGTTGGTGCGACCATGTCCCGGCGCTGTTCGACCGGGTGAAGGTGATCCGCGACCCCGGCTACAATGTCGCCAGCTGGAACCTGAGCACCCGCAAGCTCAGCGTACAGAAGGACGGCGCGATCCTGGTCAATGGCGCGCCCCTTCGCTTCTGGCACTTCACCAAGCTGGGCCCCATGGGTGACGCCATGACCAAGAAGTACGGGGCGGACAACTTCCCGGTCTACGAGGTCTGGGGCTGGTACAAGCGCCAGGTGACCGCGGCCACCGATCCGGCGATCCCCGAGCGCTGGTGGGCTTATGGCGCCTATTCCGACGGGGCGCCGATCCAGAAGGCGCACCGGGTGCTCTATCGCCAGCGCGGCGACCTGCAGGCCGGCTTCCCCGATCCGTTCCAGGCGGGCCAGGACGGCTACAGCCAATGGCTGGAGCGCGAGGGCCTCTAGGCCCACGCCGCCTTGACAGGCTGAAGGCCGCACCCGAGACAACCGCCATGGCCAAGTCCGCCGCTCCCGAGCCCGCCGTCGCTGTCCCCGGCGCCGACATCGCCCGCCGGGCTCAGGCGGTCGCCAAGAAGGTCGCCGGCCTGCGCGCCGACCTGGCGGCGGCCCATGAGCTGGTCCATCAGGCCCAGGTGCGCGAAGCCCTGACGCGCAGCGAGCTCACGCTGGCGCTGGGCGCGGCGATGAAGAGCCGCGCAGAGGCGCAGGCCGCTCAACGGCAGGCTGCGGCGCAGCGCTATCTCGACCAGGCGCGGCCCGCGCCGCTGCGTCGCCGCGACCGGTTCACCCGGGGCTTTGAAAAGCTGTTGATGCGCCTGGGTCCGACCGGCCAGGCTCGGGTGATCGCCGAGGCCGGCGTCTGGCGCGGTGACGATCTGGCCGCCATCCAGGCCTATGTGAAGCGCGGCGCCGACCCGCTGGCGGAGCCCGCGGCGCTGTTCGACCAGGGCTGGTACCTGGCGACCTACCCGGACGTCGCGACGTCCGGCCTGGCGCCGCTGGCCCACTACCTGGTTCACGGCGCGCCCGCGGGTCTGAGCCCGCATCCGTTGATCCTGCCGACCTACTATCACCAGCAGAACACCGTGGAGCTGGCGGGCGCGGTGGTCTCGCCGCTGGAGCATTTTGTGAAAGCGGGGGCCGCGCGTGGCCGCAATCCGCATCCGGCGTTCGACGTCCTGCATTACGCGGCCCAGCTACCCGACCTGGCCGCCGGCGAGGATCCGGTCTCGCACTATGTCCGCAAGGGCTGGCGCGACGGGCTCTCGCCGCATCCGCTGTTCGACCCGGCCTGGTACCGCCGCCAGGCGCCGCGGCAGGCCGCCGAGGTCCCGCCGCTGGTCCATTATCTGACCGAGGGCTGGCGCGCGGGCCTGTCGCCGCACCCGCTGTTCGACGCGAAGTGGTACCTGGAACAGAACCCCGACGTGGTGGAAGGCGGGACCGAGCCCCTGACGCACTTCCTGACCGGCGGCGCCGCCGAGGGCCGGGCCTCCAGCCCGTGGTTCGACACCGCCCATCACATCGCCGCGCGCGGCGAAGCCCTCGACCCCTCGATCAATCCGCTGACGGACTACCTGCAGGGCGGCGCCTGGGCGGTGGCCGAGGCTCGCCCGGGTTTCCCGACCGCGGCCTACCTGGCCCAGAGCCCTGAACTGGTGGCCGCGGGGATGACCCCGCTGGAGCATTGGGCGCGGCAGGCCGCTTGGCCCGCGTCGTCCTAAGCCGCGATCTTCGGATAAACGCCTAGGTCTTCCAGCTGCCGCCAGACCGTTTCGTAGTAGGCCGGCACATAGTGGAAGGCCGAAAGCCCCCAGATGTGCGTGTCGTCGGCCAGGCGCGCGTCGGGCGCCTCGACCCGGCTCATCGGCGGCATCAACTCCGCGAACGCGGTCTCGTACCGCGCGAGAAGGGCGTTGTGGGCCGCGATGTCCGCCGGCTGGCCGGGCAGGACCTCCATCCCCTCCAGGGGCGCGATCCGCCCGCTCGCGGTCCGCCGCCGCTCAGCCCAGCGCGCCGCGTGCAGGATCAGGCGCGCGTCGCGAAGCGGCGTCGCGCGCACCAGGGCGGCCAAGCGCCCAGCCGCCTCCAGCCAGAGCCGGTCGCAGGCGGGCGACAGCCGCGGGATCGTGCGGGCGCCTTTGAAGGCCGGCTGCCGCCGATAGCCGCTGGCCTCCAGTTCCCAGCTGTCGGTCACCAGGGTCCCGCCGACCGACAGCAGGTCGAACCGCTCGTCGATGAAGTCGAAGATCAGGTGGGTAGGACGAAACGCCACGAGGGCGGCGAGCGCGGTCTTTTGCAAGTCGGCGACCAGCGCCCGGTGCGGCTGCGGTCGCAGCCCGCCGGGCGGCCGCGCCGCCGGGCGGAAGGACACCAGGGGTGTGGCAAAAAGGCTCGGCAGGCTGGTGCGCGAGACGTAGAGCAGCTGCGTGTCGGCCTGTGTGTCGGCCGCGCCTTGGAACCGCCATAGATCGCGGCTTATGCAGCTGCCCAATATGGCGACCCGTGTCATCCCAACTCCTCGCCCGGGCGGTGCGAACCTGCCTCAGGTTGCGGCTTCTAGCATGCGTCCGGCAGGCGCGCGCTGGAGCCGCATTGACATGGGCTGGAGCCCCAATCATTTCTCCGCGCGCTCCGGCGAACCCGGTCGCACCGAACGCCGATCGACAACGACCGATCCGCGTTCACCTTTTTAGGCCACCCTAAACTATACTGGCTGCGAGAACGGACGGCACGGCTCGGCGCGCATGAAACTATTCACCTTTCTCTCGAATCAGCCGGACAACGTGCTGACGCGTTCGCTGTCGGACGCGAAGCATCCGTTCGCGGTGGCCGCCGGGTTCAGCTTCTTCTCGAACCTGCTGTACCTGACGCTGCCGCTCTACACCTACCAGGTCTACGGCCGGGTGCTGGTGAGCCAGAGCGTGCCGACCCTGGTGGTGCTGACGGCCATCTGCCTGTTCGTCTTCGCGGTCTCCAGCGCCATCGACGACTTCCGGGCGCGGATCCTGATCAACTACGGCGTGATGCTCGACCAGCGGGTGTCCGGCAAGCTGTTCTCCGCCCTGTTCGACGCCTCGCTGCGGGGCGATCAGGGCGCGCGCTCCCAGGCGCTGCGCGACCTCGACACCTTCCGCCAGACGCTCACCGGCGCGGCCGCGGCGGTGTTCTTCGACGTGCCGTGGATCCCGGTGTTCATCATCGCCCTCTACATCATCGACCCGGCGGTGGGCATCCTGGCGACCGTGGGCGCGGCGGCCCTGCTGGGCCTCGCGCTCTGGCAGGAGCAACTCATGCGCCCCGCCCAGCGGGAGGCGGGCGACGCCCAGCTCCGCAGCTACGCCTTCACGGAAGCTGCGCTTCGCAACGGCGAGGTCGTGCGCGCCATGGGCATGCTGCCGACCCTAGGCGGCTCCTGGGCGCGACACCGGGCTGTGGCGATCGAGCGGGGCGCCGACGCCTCCGAGATCTCCAACATGTTCTCGAACATCATCAAGGCCGTGCGGATGGCGATCCAGGTGCTGATCATCGCGATCGGCGCCTATCTGATCCTTAAGGCCAAGGTCCCGCAGGGCGTGCTGTTCGCCAACATGATCCTGGCCGCCCGCGCGCTGGCGCCGATCGAGAAGATCGTGGCCTCCTGGGATCCGCTGAACAACATGGTCCGCGCCCACGGCCGCCTGATGGCGCTCCTCGCCCGCGCCGAGCCCAGCCTGCAGGCCACGTCCCTGCCGCGCCCCAGCGGCCGGCTGACGGTGGAGAACCTGAACTACGCGCCGCAGGGCGCGACCCGCCTGCTGCTCTCCAACATCAACTTCACGGTCGAGCCCGGCGAGATGCTGGGGATCATCGGCGCGTCGGGCGCCGGCAAGTCCACGCTCGCCCGCCTGCTGATGGGCATCTGGCGGCCGAACAGCGGCGTGGTGCGTCTGGACGGCGCCAATGTCTTCACCTGGAGCCGCGAGGACTTCGGCCGGCATGTCGGCTACCTGCCGCAGGACACCGAGCTGTTCTCCGGCACCATCCGCGACAACATCGCCCGCTTCCGCACCGACGTCAGCGACGAGGATGTCGTGACCGCCGCCCAGATGGCGGGCGTGCACGAGATGATCCTGCGCCTGCCGAAGGGTTACGAGACCGACGTGGGCGAAGGCGGGCACACCCTCTCCGCCGGCCAGCGTCAGCGCGTTGGCTTGGCCCGCGCGATGCTCACCAAGCCGTCCTACATCGTGCTCGACGAGCCCAACGCCAGCTTGGATTCCGAGGGCGAGGAGGCGCTGATGCGCGCCATCGACGTGATGAAGAGCGGCGGCGCCACGGTGGTGGTGATCTCCCACAAGCCGAGCATCTTCCGCGCGGCCGACAAGATGCTGGTGCTCCGCGAAGGCCGCATCGAGCTGTTCGGTCCGCGCGACCAGGTGATGAACCGGATGGTGAAACCCGCCGAGGTGCGGGCCGTTGAGGCCGGACGATGAAACTAGACCTGACCCCCGTTCGCGCCGGCTACGTCGCGCCGAACTTCAGCGGCGACGACCAGCTGCCGATCGATCCCGCGCTGCAGAAGCGCATGCGCCGGCCGATGATCGTCGGCGGCGGCGTGATCGTGGTGCTGGTGGTGGGCCTGGGCCTGTGGGCCTCCCTGAGCCCGCTCAGCACCGGCGTGACCGCCCAGGGCGAGGTGCGGGTGGAATCGAACCGCAAGACCATCCGCCACCCTACCGTCGGTGTGGTGCGCCAGGTGCTGGTGCGCGAGGGGCAGCACGTCCGCGAGGGCCAGCCGCTGCTGCTCTACAACGACGTCGAGTCGCGCGCCGCCACCGACGTCAGCCAGAACCAAGTCGATTCCCTCGAAGCCCAGGCGGCCCGCTATGCCGCCGAGGCCACCGGCAAGACGTCGCTGACCTACTCTCCGGACCTGCTCGCCCGCGCTTCCGACCCGCGGGTCGCGGGGCTGATCCGCGACCAGGAGGTGCTGTTCCAGACCCGTCTGCAGCTTTTCGAAAGCCAGAACTCGGTGCTGAACCAGCGGATCGAGCAGATCCAGAGCCAGATCGCCGGCCAGCAGGACCAGATCAAGTCGCTGGAGGAACAGGAGCGGCTCACCAAGGACGAGATGAGCGGCTATCAGACGCTCTACGACAAGGGCTTCGCGCCCAAGCCGCTGATTCTGCGCTACGAGCGCTCCGTCGCCGACCTCGAGGGGCGCCGCGGCGCCCTGATGTCCGAGGTCGCGCGCCTGAAGCAGCAGCAAGGCGAGACGCGCATGCAGATCGCGGCCAACCGCGATTCCCGGACGAGCCAAGCGGCGGAGGGGCTGCGCGACGCCCAGGCGCGGATCGCCGACGCCGCGCCGCGACTCAGCGCCGCGAAGGAATCGCTCGCCCAGACCGTGGTCCGTTCCCCGGTGGACGGCTACGTCTTCACCCTCACCCAGTTCACCCCTGGCGGGGTGACCACGCCGGGCGAGCCCTTGATGGAAATCGTGCCGGCGAACGCGCCGCTGATCGTCAGCGCCCAGATCGAGCCGCAGGACGTCAACAAGGTCCACGTGGGGATGGACGCGAAGGTGCGGATCTCGGCGCTCAATTCGCGCTGGCACAAGCCGCTCAACGCCAAGGTGATCATGGTCTCGGCGGACCGCATCTCCAGCGAGAAATCCGAAAAGTCATTCTTCCGCGCGGACTTGCGGGTCGAGCCGGCGGAGCTCACCAAGCTTGAGAAGACCACCCGCATCACACCCGGGATGAGCGCCTCGGTGCAGATCGTGAACGGCCAGACGACCATCATGGGGTCGCTAATCTCACCGATCACCGACACCCTGCGCGGGGCCCTCGCGGACCGATAGATGCGTCTCGGTGACAGGCCTTAAGTGGAAGGAATCCGCGGCCTTTTTGCTGTTGCGTAAATTGCGGGGTTCCGATACGTCTTCCCTCGGGCTCGTTTAACCTTCGCCGCAGCCCTGCTATGGCGCTTGGGTGAATGGACCGTCGGGACAGCTCCATCGGGGATGGGGGTCAGGCGTGCCGGGGGTCCGTGTGACACAGACTGGAGAGATAGATGGCGAACTACATTTTTGAGTCGATCACGGCGGCTCAGGCGACGGCCTACACGGCGGCGTCCGATCAGCTCGTGTTCACGAACGCGGGCTCGCACGGTTCGGCGATGTCGGTGGTCTATACCGCCGGCACCGCGCTGACCGCTCCGAGCGTGACGGTGATCGACAACACCGACGGTCACGCCGTGGTGTTCGGCGCCGGCATCTACGGCGAAGGCGAAGCTTCCACGGGCGCGCTGGTTTTCCCGGACGGTTCCAACCTGGTGGTCGGTTCGGACACCGGCGCTGACTCGGCCGCGGGCACGGGCTTCGGCGATGGCATGTTCGGCGGTGGCGGGAACGACAGCCTGGTGGGCGGTCAAGGTTCCGACCTGCTGCAAGGCAATTCCGGCAACGACACCCTGGCGGGCGGCGTCAGCTTCGGCGGCGGCACCGACAAGGACGGCAGCGACACCATCTTCGGCGGTCAGGGCAACGACCTGATCGACGTCGGCGGCGGCACCAACTTCGCCCAGGGCAACCTCGGCAACGACACCATCACCGCCCTGTCGACCTCGACCCTCGCCAACACCCTGCTGGGCGGCCAAGGCAACGACAGCATCGTCGGTGGCTCGGGCAACGAGTTCCTGGACGGCAACCTGGGCGACGACACCATCAACGGCACGGCTGGCAACGACAGCATCGCCGGTGAAGGCGGCGCCGACAGCCTGGTCGCTGGCGCTGGCAACGACACCCTCGACGGCGGCGACGGCGCCGACACCATTTCCGACGCGGGTGGCGCCAACGTCATCACCGGCGGCAACGGTGACGACTCGGTGACCTTCGGGGCCGACACCAATTCCAACCTGGTGCAGGGCAACGCGGGCGACGACACGATCAACGACGCCGGTTCCGGCGCCGACACGATCCTCGGCGGCCAAGGCGATGACTCGATCAACGTCTCTGGTGGTGCTTCGACGACGAGCCGTCTGATCGACGGCAACCTCGGCAACGACACCATCACCGGCACCGGCGCTGGCGCCCACAAGATCCTGGGTGAAGACGGCAACGACTCGATCGACTTCCACACCGCGACCGGCAAGCTGACCATCGATGGCGGCACCGGCAACGACGTGATCGTCTCGGGCACCGGCAACGACACCATCACCGGTGGTGACGGCAACGACCAGATCACCGACGCGGGTGGCAGCAACAGCATCGACGGCGGCAACGGCAACGACGTGATCGCCGAAACCAGCGGTGCGGCTACGGCCCACGACACGGTGACCGGCGGCGCGGGTAACGACAACATCTCCACGGCCGCTGGCCACGGTGTTGGCAACTACTCGGGTGGCGACGGCAACGACGTCATCAACGTCAACGGCGATGCGAGCGACGCGGCCTTCGGCAACGTCGACACCATCTCCGGCGGCACGGGCAACGACAGCATCACCGGCGCCTCGTCGGCGACTGTCGCCAACAACATCGACGCTGGTGACGGCAACGACACCATCCTCGGCGGTGCGGGCACCGACACCATCACCGGTGGCACGGGTAACGACACCATCGTGGCGGGCGCCGGCAGCGACGTCCTCACGGGCGGCGGCGGCAACGACGTCTTCGTCTTCCACCTCAACGACTCGACGGCTGTTGCGGGTGGTAACTCGGTGCTCGGCGTCGGCGGCGTGGCTCAGGGCATCGACCAGATCCGCGACTGGAACGGCGCTACCGACGGCCTGGCCTTCACCTCCGACACGGCGGGCACGACGCCGATGGCCCACGGTACGTCGATCAACTTCGGTCAGGCGACGGCGTCGACCTTCGACGGCGCGGTCACCACGGCGAACGCCCACCTGGGCACGGCCGGTGGCTATGTCGCGGTGCAGGTCGGCACGGACGTGATCGTGTTCGCGGACACGACCCTGGACGGCCACATCACCAACGCTGACGACGCGGTGACGCTGGTCGGCAAGACGCTGAACGACATCACTGCCGCGAACATCCTCGGCACCTGATCGATCGACCAGACCAATGGATTGGGCCGCCCTTCGGGGCGGCCCTTTTCATTTGGGCCCTATCCCAGGCGGATACGTCCGCTCCGCTGGCGAGCCCGCCGATCGGCTGCGACGCCATAACTATCCGACCTTGGCGGAGGACGAGCAGATCTTCGGCTAACTGCTGGACCGGCCGGGCTTTGAGGTCGGCAAGATCGCCGGACGCTTTGCAGCCAGCCGTCGTAACGCCATCCGCCGCAGCATGTTGTGGCTGGCGCGCTTCGGCGTGGTGGACCTGACTCCCCGGGAGGGCCGCCGCTGCGACGCCCCCAGAAATGCGAAGGCCGGACGGCGGATCTCGCGAACCGCTGCCCGGCCAAGGCGACACAGCCATGGAGAGCTAGGCTGAGGCTGCTACCTTAATGGATCCCGCCACGCGCCTAAAGCCGCGCTCCGATCACTTATGGTTCAACGTCACAGGCTCGTCCGCCACTGGCGGCTGAACGCCACCGCCCCGTTTCGGCGAACCGCCACCTCGGCGAGGTAGGCGCCGTGCGGCCAGCCCCCGGCGGGTCGCTTGCGGCCCGCCTGGCTCAGGTACTGCGCCTTGTCACGGTCGATAGGCTGGCTGGCGTCGGCCAGGACCTTTCCGTCCGGGCCCGTCAGCTTCAGCTCGACCACATCTCCAGCTTCCAGGCCGATCATCCGCGCATAGGCCACCAGAGCCGGCGGGTCGCCGGCCGGCATGGCGATGCGGCCATCCTCGACCGCCTCCATGCCGCCGATCGCCGTCTCGAAGCCGACGTTCAGCACCGCGCCGCGCTTGTAGGCCAGGGCCCGGGCCGCAGGCGGCGTCCAGAGGCCAGCCTGACTGGGACAAGACCCCGCCGAGACCGCGCCTGGCGCAAACGGGTCCACCACCACGCCGGCGTGGCGGATCGTGAAGTGCAGGTGCGGGAATTCGGTGTCGCCCGAGAGGCCCACATGCGCGATCGGCTGGCTGGCCGCGACCTGATCGCCCACCTTCACCTTCAAGCTGCCCTTCGCCACGTGGCAGTACTGCGTCTCCCAGCCCCCGCCATGGTCGATCACCACACCGTTGCCGCACTCCTGACCGGCCACCGAAGGCGCGCCCGGCGCATGGATCGAGATGTCGGCCACGCCGTCGCGCAGGCGCGCGACCCGTCCGGGCGCGGCGGCCAGCACATCGACGCCTGCCCGCTGCGCCGCCATGTCCAGCACCCGGATGTCGACGCCGTTGTGGTTCTGATAGGTGCGGTGGAGACAGCGATAGTCCAGGGCCCCGGGGCCAGGATCGCGGTCCACATAGTTCTGGACCTCGCAGGTGCGACCGACCTCACAGGCGATCGGCAACGACAGCTGCGGCGCGCCATCCGCCGCCTGCGCAAACGGCGCGCCCATCAGGGCGGCGAAACCGAGGGCGGCGAGGGCAACCAGGCGCATGGCGGTCGTTCCAGACTGTCTTGGCGCCACAGGATCGGGGGTGGCGCGGACCAAACTATGGCCTAAACGAAGCGCACGCCCGTCAGGTCGGCCAACCGCTCGGCGTCACGCGCGTATACGGCGCGCAGGTGCGCCACGTCGGCGGCGGTCAGCTGCGATCCGTAGTCCATGTCTTGCCCCACATGGACCTCCCGCGCCCGGGGCGGCGGCCCGTCCGCAAGGCCGAGGAGGTTTCGCACCCGGGCCAAGGCCGTGCCCGGGTCGGCCTTCAGATCCTCCGCCCGCAGCACCAGCAGCTGGTCGTGCGGAAACAGTGCGAGCGCCCGGTCGATCTGCGCGCCATAGAAGCCCCGCTCCACGTAGGAGAACTCGCGGTGAAAGCCCCAGGGTGTCCCGGGGGCGGATCCCGCCGCGAACAGCCGTTGGCGGCCCGCCCGGATGCACCAGGCGAAGGGCTGTGTTTCCGCGCCCCGCGCGTACTCCATGCGCCAATGCGACCAGGCCCGTTCCACTGGATCGCGCAGCACGACGATCAGCTTCATCGCCGGGTTGTAGGCGGCGATCCGTTCCAGGCTGCCCGGCCAGTAGAGGTAGATCGGCGTCGCCTCGCCGCGCGGACGGCCGTCGAACGGCGCGAAGGCGGCGTGATAGGCGCCCACGTCCGGCGCCGCCCAATCCTGGGTTTCGTCGTCGAAGAAGTGCAGCTCCTTCTCACGGCCCAGCGACAGGCCGGGCTCTTCGCCCAGGTAGTCGAACAGGGCGGTTGTGCCGCCCTTCTGCACGCCGGCGATCAGGAAGGAGATGCGCTCGTCGTCCGCCATGGTCCCTGGATCGTTCGCCGTCGCCGCCCTGGCAAGCCGAAAAGCCCAGCTTTGCGCCTACGGCGCATGGGGCTGGCGCCTGGGCGTGACGTCAAAGCCGGTGGACTTACTAAAGTCGTAGACAGGCCCGCTTGGGCGGGGCACAGGCGAATTCATGAAGACAGTGATCCTGGCGGGCGGCCTCGGCACGCGCATTTCCGAGGAAAGCCACCTCAAGCCCAAGCCGATGATCGAGATCGGCGGGCGCCCGATCCTGTGGCACATCATGAAGCTCTACTCGCACCACGGCTTCAACGACTTCATCGTCTGCCTTGGCTACAAGGGCTATGTGGTGAAGGAGTATTTCTCGAACTACGTCCTGCACAACGCCGACCTGACCGTCGACCTGGCCAAGGGCTCGATCGAGTACCACGCCACCAAGCATGAACCCTGGAAGGTGACCCTGGTCGACACGGGCGAGAGCACCATGACCGGTGGCCGGGTGAAGCGCATCGCGCCCTATCTGACGCCTGGCGAGCCCTTCTTCCTGACCTATGGCGACGGGGTTTCCGACGTCGACTTCACCGCCCAGCTGGCCTTCCACAAGGCCCACGGCAAGGACGCCACCGTCACGGCCGTGGTGCCGCCCGGCCGCTATGGGGCGCTGGAGCTCGAGGATGGGCTGGTGCGGCGCTTCATGGAAAAGCCGCCGGGCGACAACGGCCTGATCAACGGCGGCTTCTTCATCCTCAACCCGTCGGTCGTGAACCGCATCGAAGACGACGCCACCATCTTCGAGCAGGGGCCGCTGGAAGGCCTCGCGCATGACGGCCAGCTCGCCGCCTACCGTCACGACGGCTTCTGGGCGGCCATGGACACCCTGCGCGACAAGAACCACCTCGAGGCGCTGTGGGCCTCGGGCGAGGCCCCGTGGCGGCGCTAGACGCCTCCTTCTGGCGCGGCAAGCGGGTCCTCGTCACCGGCCACACGGGCTTCAAGGGCTCGTGGGCGGCGATCTGGCTCGCGAGCCTGGGCGCCCAGGTCACCGGCCTCTCGCTGGCCCCCGACCAGGTGCCTGCGCTGTTCGACCTTGCGGAGGTGGAGGCGCTCTGCACGGCGTCGCTGATCGTCGACCTGCGCGATCAGGCGGCGGTCGAGGCGGCGCTGAGAGGTCGATCGTTCGATCTCGTACTACATATGGCCGCCCAGCCGATCGTGCGCACAGCTGTGGCCGATCCGGTAGGAACCTTCGCCTCTAACGTCATGGGCACGGTCCATCTGCTGCAGGCTCTGCGGGGCCAGGCGGCGCTGGAAGCCGCGCTCTGCATCACCTCCGACAAGGTCTACGCCAACGCCGAGACCGGCCGCGCTTTCCAGGAGGGCGATGCGCTGGGCGGCAAGGACGCCTATTCGGCCTCCAAGGCGGCCAGCGAGATCGCCGTCCAGAGCTTCGCGAAGAGCTATTTCGAACCGGCGGGCGTGCCGCTCGCCACCGCGCGCGGCGGTAACGTCATCGGCGGCGGCGACTTCTCCGCCGACCGCATCGTGGCCGACATCGTCCGCGCCGCCCGCGCGCAACGCCCCGTGATCCTGCGTCATCCCGAGGCGACGCGGCCGTGGCAGCACGTGCTGGACTGCGTGGCGGGCTATCTGACCTATCTCCAGGCGCTGGCGATGGACGCTTCGACACCGCGCGCCATGAACTTCGGGCCCAAGCCTGGCGGCCCCGTCGTCAGCGTGGGCGAACTGGCGACCCTGGGCGTCGAGGCCCTGGGCGCGCAGCCGTGGCGCCATGAGCCGGACCCGAATTCCCTGGAGGCCGGGACCCTGGCCATCGATGCGGGGCAGGCGCGCCGTGTGCTGGGCTTCGAGAGCCGCCTCGATGCGCCCGCTGCGGTGGCGCTGACCATGGACTGGTACCGCCGCCAGGCGAACGGCGAGCCCGCCCTGGACTTGTGTCGCGAAGAGATCGGAGCCTACGAAGCCGCGTCATGACCTCGATCCCGCTCTGCCGCTTCTGCAAGACGCCACTCACCCATACCTTCCTGGACCTGGGCGCCCAGCCGCTGGCCAACAGCTACCTGACCGCCGAACAGCTCGCCGCCGGGACGGAGCGGGCCTATCCGCTGCACGTGCGCGTCTGCCACGAATGCTTCTTGGTCCAGGCCGACGACGCGGTGCCCGCCGACCACATCTTCGACGCGGACTACGCCTATTTCTCCTCCTATTCGACCAGTTGGGTGGCGCACGCCAAACGCTATGCTGCGGCCATGGCCGAGCGCTTCAACCTCGGTCCGGAGTCGCTTGTCGTCGAAGTGGCGAGCAACGACGGCTATCTGCTGAAGCATTTCGTCGAAATGGACATCCCCGTCCTTGGCGTGGAGCCGACGGCCAACACCGCCCGGGCGGCGGTCGACGCCGGGGTGCGTACCGAGGTGGCCTTCTTCGGCGAGGCGACGGGGCGGCGACTGGCGGCGCGCGGCGACCGCGCGGACCTGATGGCCGCCAACAACGTGCTGGCCCACGTGCCGGACATCGGCGACTTCGTGGCCGGCTTCCGCGAGGTGCTGAAGGACGAAGGCGTGCTGACCTTCGAGTTCCCGCACCTCCTGAACCTGATCGAGAAGGTGCAGTTCGACACCATCTATCACGAGCACTACTCCTACCTTTCCCTGCTGGCGGTGGAGCGGGTGCTGCGCTCGCGCGGCCTGCGGCCGTTTGACGTCGAACGACTTTCGACGCACGGCGGCTCGCTGCGCCTGTTCTGCTGCCACATGGGCGTGGGCCACGAGGAGACCGAGGCCCTCGTCGCGCTGCGCGCCGAGGAGCATGCGGCGCAGTTGGACAGCCTGGACGGCTACGTCGGTTTCGCCCCGCGCGTGGCCGCGGTGCGCGACAGTTTCCGCGCCTTCCTGGCGGCGGAGAAGGCGGCAGGCCGGAAGATCTGCGCCTACGGAGCCGCGGCCAAGGGCAACACCTTCCTGAACTACTGCGGCGCCACGACCGACGACATCGCCGCGGTATTTGACGCCAGCCTCGCCAAGCAGGGCCGCTACCTGCCCGGCAGCCACCTGCCGATCCTCAGTCCCGCGGCGGCCGACGAATTGAAGCCGGACGACCTGATCATCCTGCCCTGGAACCTGAAGGACGAGATCATGGGCCAGATGGCGCGTATCCGCGACTGGGGCGGCCGTTTCGTCACCGCCTCGCCGGAAACCCGGGTCGTGGAAGGGTGAAATTCTCGCCGACAGAGGTGGACGGCGTCCTTCTCGTCGAGATCGAGCCGCACGAGGACGAGCGCGGGGCGTTTGCGCGTCTTCAGTGTCCGGACGAATTCGCCGCCGCCGGCGCGGCGTTCGAACCGGCCCAGACCAGCCTGTCGCGCAACCCGAAGGCCGGAACCCTGCGCGGCCTGCACTACCAGCCCGGCCCCTTTGGGGAACGCAAGCTGGTGCGAGCCGTTCGTGGGCGGATGTTCGACGTCGCTGTCGATCTTCGCCCTGCCAGTCCCACCTATCTGAAGTGGACCGGCGCCGAGCTTTCCGCCGACAACGCCAAGGCCCTGTTCATCCCCGAAGGCGTCGCCCACGGCTTCCTGACGCTCGAGGCGGACACCGACGTGCTCTATCAGATCAGCCCGAAATTCAGCCCCGGCCACGAGGCCGGCGTGCGCTGGGACGACGGCGCGTTCGACATCCGCTGGCCTACAGCGCCGGCATTGATCTCGCAGCGCGACGCGACCTACCCTGACTGGCGCGGGTAGGGGCCCAAAGTCAGCGCGCGATGACGATCCGGATCGATCCCACGGCCAAGGTCTCGCCACTGGCGGACATTGAGGATTCGGTGCGCGGCACCCTGATCCAGATCGGCCCGCGCACCGCCATCGACAGCTTCGTGAAGATCAAGCCCGCCGGTGGCATGGGCGACGTGGTGATCGGCGCCGACTGCGCCATCAACTCCGGCACGGTGATCTACACCGGCAACGGCGTGACCATCGGCGACGCGGTCGCCATCGCCGCCAACTGCACGCTCGCGCCTACCAATCACGCCATCGCCGACGTCACCCGCCACATCCGCCTGCAGGGCTTCCAGCCGTCCAAGGGGGGAATCGTGATCGAGGAGGATGTCTGGCTGGGGTCCAACGTCGTGGTCCTCGACGGCGCCGTCATCCGCAAGGGCGCGGTGATCGCCGCGGGCTCGGTGGTGCGTGGCGAGGTGCCGGCCTACGAGATCCACGCCGGGACGCCCGCCAAGCGTATCGGGAAGCGCGGCGAATGACCGGGCTGGCGACCATCCTCGGCGCCACCGGCTTCGTCGGGCGGCGCCTGCGCGCCCGGCTCTCCGCTGAAGGCTGGGACATCTACGCCCCGGCCAAGGGCGACAAGACCCTGTTCGGTCACGACATGGGCGTCGTCTTCTACTGCGCCGGCCTCACCGCCGACTACGACCGCCGCCCGTTCGACACCGTCGAGGCGCACGCGACCCTGCTCTCCGAACTGGTTCAGGCGGGAAGATTCGAGCAACTGATCTATCTGTCGTCGACGCGGCTCTACGACGGGCAGGCGGCGCGTGAACTGGACGAGGCCGCGCCCTTGCTGTTCGACCCCGCCGACCCGCGCCGCATCTACGATCTTTCCAAGGCGCTGGGCGAGAACATCACCCTGACCCGCACGGAGGGCCGCGGCGCCGTGGCCCGCCTGGCCAATGTCTACGACTGGGAGCCGGATGCGCCGGGCTTCCTGTCCGAATGGCTGATCGAGGCGGCGCGTACGCACGACCTGCAGCTCGACTCCAGCCCGCACATCGCGCGCGACTACATCCACCTGGACGATGTGGTCGCCGCCCTGATCGCCATGTCGGAAAAGCCCAGCCGCGAGATCATAAACGTGGCTTCGGGCGAGCTCATCAACAACGGCGAGATCGCCAACCTCTTCCTGCAGGCCGGTTGGCGGGTGAGCTTCTCGCGCGATGTCTCGCCCGCGCCGCCGCCGCGATCTGACAACGCGCGGCTGCGGGCGCTCGGCGTCACGCCAAGGCCGGTGAAGGACGTGGTCCGCCACTACCTCGAGGGACTGAAGGCGTGAAGCTGCGGGACCACACGCGCGAGAGCCTGCTCGCCTATGTCACCGCCCAGTGCGCCCACATCGTACCGGACGGCCGCGAGGCCGCCTTCCGCGCGACCTGCGACGCTCACTTCGACGAGGCCCTGGAACGGCTGCACGTCTGCATCAACGGCTGTTCGCCCTGGCGGATGGACGAGTTCAACGTGCTGCAGTCGTCGCAGCACACCATCTTCCTCTACTACCTCGCCAACACCATCTGGCGGCGTTCGGGCGAGACCGATGCGCCGGTGCGCCTGTTCCTGATGAACAAGGCGCTGAACGGCATCGACCTGTTCTACGAGATCGGCATGCCGCCGGTGTTCTACATCGGCCACTCCCTCGGGATCGTCCTGGCCAAGGCCACCTATGGCGACCACCTGGTGCTCTACCAGGGCGTGACCGTCGGCCGGCACAAGGACCAGATCCCGGTGATCGGGGACCGGGTGGTGCTCTATCCGGGAAGCGCGGTGGCCGCGGGGGCGGTCATCGGCGACGATGTGGTGGTGAGCCAGGGGACCCGCGTCATCGGCAAGCGCGTGCCGGACGGCCAGATGGTCTTCGCGGGCCCCGAGGGCGGCCAGCTGGTGTTCCGCCCGCGCCCCGCGGACCTGCTGGGCGAGTACTTCCGGCTCTAGGCGGTGACTGGCGTCGCCTCCACCGTCCGAGCCACCAGGTCGTAGAAGTCGCGGGCGAACTGGTCGGTCTGGCCCAGCGGTCCGGCCGTCATCTGCTCGCGCAGGCCTTCGCGCAGCTTCAGGCGTCGGTCACGGTCGGCCACCAGGGCCGCGGCGATGCGGACGTACTCGTCCTTGTCCGGCGTCGCCAGGTCGCCCACGCCGCTGTTGGCCAGGATCGAATAGGACAGCCGCTCGAAGAAGGCCTCGCCGATCAGGCTGATCACCGGCACGCCCATCCACAGCGATTCCGTCGTGGTGGTGCCGCCGGTCAACGGCACGGGGTCCAGGGTGATATCGATCTCGTTGTAGACCGGCATGTGCTTGCCGCGCACGGCGTGGAACACGATCCGGTCGGGCGCGACGCCGTGGCGCTCGAACTCCCGGCGGATGTTGTCACGGAAGGCGGCGCCGCTGCCCTCCGGCCGCACGAACAGGAAGCGCGAGTTCGGGACCTCGCGCAGCACCCGCGCCCACAGCTCGATGGTCTCGCGGTTGTACTTGTGCGGGTTGTTGGCGGTGCCGAAGGTGATCAGGCCGTTGGCGCGGTCCTGCGGCAGGCCGGGGGTGATCGCCAGCTTCTCGTTGAACACCATGCGTCCGAGCGCGATCCAGCTCTTGGGCATCATCAGCGGCTTTTCGAGCAGCAGGTCGGCGCGCGGCGGGGTGTTGTATGGGTCGGTCAGCAGGTAGTCGATTTCGGTCAGGCCCGCGGAGTGCGGATAGCCCAGCCAGCTCGCCTGCCGCGGCGCCGGCTTCCAGGCCATGATCTCCAGACGGTTCATGTGCGTCGTGCCGCCCAGCTCGAACAGCATGTCGAGCTGGTCGTCGGCGATCACCTGGGCGGACTCGCGCATGCCCAGCTCCGGGTCCCAGCGGTAGGCTTTCGATTTCGAGGCGAAGAACTCGTAAATCGCGTCCGGCTTGCCCTGGTAGAATGAGTAGCAATAGATCTCGAAGCGCGGATCGACGTGCTCGAACAGGGGGAGCGCGAAATAGCCCACCGGGTGGGCGCGCAGGTCCGACGACAGGAAGCCCAGGCGGATCTTGCCGTCCGGCGCGCGCGGCTTGGGCCGGCGGATCGGATGGCGGGCGGCCTCCTTCTCGATGTTCTCGCCCCAGATGCGGTGCTGGCGCATCAGCTCGTAGCGGTCCTCCAGGCTCTTCACCTGGGCGAGCTGCTTCAGGAGCGCGCTGTGGCGGCCGCTGCGGGCCCAGCCGCGACCCAGGTCGGCGAAGCTGCCCAGCTCGGCGATCTGGTCGAAGGCGCAGACTCGGATGAAGACCTCGTTCAGGATCTTCAGATGGCCCTCGTTGGTCGGTTTGCGGGCCAGGGCCTTCAGCGCCAGCTGATAGGATTCCTCGATATTCGCGCCCTCGTCGCCGGTGCGCGTGCGCTCCAGGCCCTCGATGAGCATCATCATGTACTCGAGCCTGTCGGGCTCCAGGGAGAGCGCCTTGCGGAAATACTCGTTGGCCTGCTCGCGCTTGAAGTCGGAGACCGTGACGCCGAGCTGATAGTAGATCCAGCCGGCCTCGGCGAAGCGCGGCAACAGCTCCAGCAGATAGGCCTCGGCGCGGCGGAAGGTCTGGGCCCGGCGCATCACCATCGCCTTGGCTTCCAGCAGCCGGATGTTGTCCGGGTTGGCGGCCAGGGCCTTGTCGATAGTGGCCTCGGCCTCGGCCGTGCGCCGGTCGTTGTTGTCGACGCTGGCAAGATCCATCCAGGCGTCGATGTGATCCTTCTTGATCGCCACGGCCTGGCGGAAGCGGCTGGCGGCAGCCTCCATCTTACCCTGCTTCATCAGCGACCGGCCGAGTTGGCGCAGGAAGTCCGGATTGCGCGGGTCCTGCCGCACCAGCTTGGAGAACAGCGCCTCGCCGGCGACGGCGTCCTCCTGGTCGAGCATCACATTGCCCAGGTTGCTCAGCACCGCGAGGTTGCCCGGCGCCAGCTTCTGGGCCCGTTCAAGCGTCGCCCGCGCCTTCGGATAGTTGTGCAGCCGGCGATAGAAGACCCCAACTAGGTTCGCCAGTTCGTGGTCGCGCGGGAAGCGGGCCATGGCGGTCTCGCCCCAGGCCGCGCCATCCTCCAGGCGGTTGGCGTGATAGAGCTGGGTGAGCAGAACGCGATAGACCTGCGCGGGCCGGTTCGGGTCGGCCTGGACGGCGGCGATCAGCGGGGCGATCGCATCGGCGCCGCGTCCAGCCTGAAGCGCCGCGTTCGCCGCGGCCAGATTCTCATCCATACCTGCTTCGTCCAAAGTCCGTCTGCGCGCCGCCGTGGCGGCGAACTGCGGCAGGCATAAGGCGGGCCGCCGGACATGGCTAGAGCATGGGAAGGGGCGCGGCGGCGCGCCTCAGGCGCCGGCGCGGCGCGGAATGGCGACGGTGACCCGCAGCCCGGGCTGGGCGTCCTCGATCGACAGCTCGGCATGCAGCTGGCGGCAGAGCAGGCGCGCCACGGTCAGGCCGAAGCCGTCTGGCCGGCCACCCAGACCCGCGCCGCCGTCAGCGATGCTGAGTCGGCAGCCGTCTTCGCCGTCCAGCCGCACCGCGATCCCGCACTCGCGTCCGGGCGGACAGCCGTGCCGAAGGGCGTTGTCCAGCAGCTCGTTGGCGATCAGGGCGAAAGGCGCGCCGGATGCGGCGGGCAGGCTGACCGGCTCGAGGTCGAGGCTGATCTGGACGTCGTCGCGCCCGGCCTGGGCCGCCAGGTCGCCGGTCAGGTCCCGCAGGAAGTCCGAGGCCTCGAACAGGTGGGGATCGCCCTGGAACAGTCGCCGATGGACCGTCGCCACCGCGCCGACGCGGCCCAGCACGGTGTGCAGGGCCGAGCGCACCGCATCCTCTTCCGTCCGTCGAGCCTGCAGCTGGATCAGAGAGGCGATCATCTGCAGGTTGTTCTTCACCCGATGGTCGACTTCGCGCAGCGCAGACGTGACGGCGTCTTCCGTCGCATCCGACGCCGCCTTATCTGACGTCATGGGCCCACCCCTTCGTCTCCGCCGCCCAACCCGATAAAACCCTCCGGAGGGCGCGATGGTTCCCCGGAAAGATGGCCTTCACCGCCCAGCGTCAACAGGGCGCAGGCCAACCGTCACCGGCCTGACACACGACTGAGGATGCTAGAGAGTTCTCGATAACGGAGATTCGGCGCTGTCCCTCCTCGATCCCATCCCCTTGGCGCTTCCGGACTCGCAACTCTATGCGGCCCTGATCGACGCCCTGCCGGACCCGATCCTGGTGGTGACCGGCTTCGAGCCCGGCGACCTGACGGGACGGCGCTACATCCTGGCCAACACCGCCGCGCGCGAGCTGCTGCGGATCAACGCCGACGAGGGCCTGCTGCTCTCGGCCGTGCGCGACCCGGTGGTGCTGGAAACCGTCGACAAGGCCCTGTTCGACGAGACCGACGCCGAGGGCGCCTACGAGACCAGCGGCGCCCAGTCGAAGAGCCTGAAGGTCCGCGGCCGGTTCCTGGGCTTCGGCCGCGACGGCGCGCGCCTGGCCCTGCTCACCCTGCACGACGAGACCGAGGTGCGCCGAGTGGAGCGCACCCGCGTGGACTTCCTGGCCAACGCCAGCCACGAGCTGCGCACGCCGCTGGCCTCGCTGTCCGGCTTCATCGAAACCCTGCGCGGCCACGCCCGCGACGACGCCACCGCCCGCGACCGGTTCCTGGGCATCATGCAGGCCCAGGCCGACCGCATGGCCCGGCTGATCGCCGACCTCACCTCGCTCAGCCGTATCGAGCTCGACGAGCACATTCCGCCGCGCGGCGTCGTCGACCTGGGCCTGGTGGTGGGCGAGGTGGTCGAGGCGGCGGCCCCGCTCGGCGCCCAGCGCCGGGTCAAGCTGGAATGGAAGTCGTGCGGCAAAGACACCCATCCCGTGCTGGTGCGCGGCGAGCGTGACCAGATCGTTCAGGTGGCCCAGAACCTCATCGACAACGCGATCAAGTATTCGCCCGACGGCGCGGCGGTGCGGATCGAGATGCAGAGCGGCCTGACCGACCTGGGCGCCGCGGCCAGCCCCGAGGGCACGCCGCGCCTGTCGCTGGTGGCGCCCGACCCCTCCTCGGAGACCTACGCCGTGCTGCGGGTGGCCGACCAGGGCCCCGGCATCGCGCGCCAGAACCTGCCGCGCCTGTCCGAGCGCTTCTACCGGGTCGACGGCCAGAAGAGCGGCGCGCGTTCCGGCACGGGCTTGGGTCTGGCCATCGTCAAGCACATCATGAACCGTCACCGCGGCGGGCTGGTGGTGGCCAGCGCCGAGGGTGAAGGTAGTACGTTCACGGCCTATTTTCCGCTAGCCGGCGTCCCCGAAAGCAAGGCCTAGGGCGTCGTCAAAGCGTCATGAGACTGTAGCATAGGGACGGCGTGGGCGGCCTCGATCCCTGAGCGTCGTAAGCGTCCCTGATCAGCCGGGTTTGAGGCGAGGCGAATGAACGAGCACATCGTCAAATCCTATGAGGATGAGCTGAACGGCCTGTCCGCCGAATGTGTGCGCATGGGCGGCCTGGCCGAGGCCCAGGTGGCCGACGCGGTCAACAGCGTGGTCAAGCGCAACCAGGACCTGGCCTCCGCCGTCGTCGCGCGCGACGACAAGCTGGACGAGGCCGAGCGCGAGATCGAGCGGCGCACCATCCGCCTGATCGCGCTGCGCCAGCCGGTGGCCGACGATCTGCGCCGCGCCATGGCCGCGATGAAGGTGGCCGCCAACCTCGAACGCTGCGGCGACCTGGCCAAGAACATCGCCAAGCGGACCCTGGTGATCATCGAAAGCGATCCGCTGACCCCGCTCACCCGCTCCATCGAGCGCATGGGCAAGCTGGTCCAGGGCCGGCTGACTAGCGTGATCGACGCCTACAGCCGCTCCGACCTGGAACGCGCGCTGGCCGTCTGGAGCCAGGACGACGAGGTCGACGAGCACTACAACGCCCTGTTCCGCGAGCTGCTAACCTACATGATGGGCGACCCGCGCACGATCACCGCCTGCGCCCACATGCTGTTCGTGGCCAAGAACCTGGAGCGGATCGGCGATCACGCGACCAACATCGCCGAAATCGTGCACTATGAGATCACCGGCGCCGAGATGACCGGCGGCCGGCCCAAGACCGACGCGCTTCAGGCCTGAGCAACGCCATGCAGATGACGCCCCACGTCCTGGTGGTCGAGGACGAGGACTCGCTCGCCACCCTCCTGCAATACAACCTGCAGAAGGAAGGCTACGACGTCGCCCTCGCCGGCGACGGCGAGGAAGCCCTGTTGCTGGTCGACGAACGCCTGCCCGACCTCATCGTCCTGGACTGGATGCTGCCCAAGGTCTCGGGCATCGAGGTCTGCCGCCGGCTGCGCCAGCGCAACGAGACCCGCAACGTGCCGATCATCATGCTGACGGCGCGCGGCGAGGAGACCGACCGCGTGCGCGGCCTGGACACCGGCGCCGACGACTACGTCGTCAAACCCTTCTCGATGACCGAGCTGACCGCCCGCATCCGCGCGGTGCTG
>JAFEDM010000425.1 GCA_018241625.1 Pseudomonadota bacterium
GCCGGTTGCCCCTGACCCGCCGCGTCGCTCGCGGGTTTGGCGCCCGGCTTGTCGGTTTGCGGCTGCTTGCGGCGCGCCACGCCCAGGCGCAGTCGGCGGTCGGACAGCGAGGCGATCCCGCCCAGCGCCATCAGCACCGGGCCCACTAAGATCATCGTCGCCCAGGGGTTCCAGTAGGCGCGGATCAGCCAGACCGGCGTTCCCGGCCCGCCCATCGGTCCAACGGCCGTGCGCCGCTCGCCCAGCACCATGTAGAGGTGCGAGACCCCGCGATAGCAGAGGGCGATGCCGCTGATCGTCTGGCCGCCGGCCGGATAGAAGCGGCGGTCCGGCTCGCCGGTGCAGACGTCCTTGCCGTCCTTAGTCACGCGGATCAGAGCGCGCTCGGCGTCATAGTTCGGACCTTCCTGCGGGCCGACATGTTCCAGCGTCAGGTGATAGCCGGCCACGTCCAGCGATCCGCCGATCGGCAGGGCCTGGGCGGCCTCGCCCTTCCAGCCCAGCTCGAAGCAGGCGCCGAGCACGAAGACGCCCAGGCCCAGATGCGCCAGCGTCATGCCCCAGGCGCCGCGCGGGAGGCCCACGAAGCGCCGCCAGCTTTCGCTGGCCGCGACGCGGAAGGCCTGGGTGCGTTCGGCGATCTCGGCGAGGGCGCCGGCGACCAGCCAGGCGCCCAGGGCGACGCCCGCGGCGCCCAGCGCCTTCTTCGGCTCCTGGAGCGCAAAGGCGGCGAGCCCGGCCAGCAGCGCGATCGCCGCCGCCCACCACAGCCGCTGGATCACGCCCTGCAGGTCGCCGCGCTTCCAGGCCAGCAGCGGGCCGGCCGGCAGGACGATGGCCAGCACCGCCATCATCGGTGCGAAGGCGATGTTGAAGAAGCCGGGGCCCACGGAGATCGGCGAGCCCGTCAGCGCCTCGCGGATCAGCGGGAAGAGCGTGCCCAGCACCACAGCCGTGGTCGCCGCCGCCAGCAGGATGTTGTTCAGCACCAGGGCGCTCTCGCGGCTCACCGGCGCGAACATGCCGCCGCGGGTCAGCCGGGGCGCGCGCCAGGCGAAGAGGGCGAAGGCCGAACCCGCCGTGATCCCGAGGATGATCAGCAGCAGGACGCCGCGCTTCGGGTCGACGGCGAAGGCGTGGACCGAGGTCAGCACGCCGGAGCGCACCAGGAAGGCGCCCAGCATGGAGAAGGTGAAGGCCCCGATCGAAAGGAACAGGCTCCAGCCCGCGAGCGCGCCGCGCTTTTCGGTGACGATCGCGGAGTGCAGCAGGGCCGTGGCCATCAGCCAGGGCATGAAGGAGGCGTTCTCCACCGGGTCCCAGAACCACCAGCCGCCCCAGCCCAGCTCGTAGTAGGCCCAGAACGAACCCAGGGTGATACCGACGGTGAGGAAGCTCCAGGCCGCCAGCGCCCAGGGCCGCACCCAGCGGGCCCAGGCGGCGTCGACGCGGCCCTCGATCAGGGCGGCGACGGCGAGCGAGAAGACCACGCTCATGCCGACGTAGCCCGAGTAGAGGAACGGCGGGTGGAAGGCGAGCGCCGGGTCCTGCAGCAGCGGGTTCAGCGAATTGCCCTCGACCGGCGGCTGCGTCAGCCGGGTCAGCGGGTTCGAGGCGAACACGGTGTAGGCCAGGAAGACGGTCCCAAGCGCGCCTTGCGTCGCCACCATGAGGGCCTTCAGGCCGCGCGGCAGGCCGCGCCCGAGCATGGCGGCGGCGGCGCCATAGCCGGTCAGGATCAGGCACCAGAGCAGGATCGAGCCCTCGTGGCTGCCCCAGGCACCGGCCACCTTGTAGAGCAGCGGCTTTTCGGTGTGGGAGTTGTTGGCCACGTTCGCCACCGAGAAGTCGGACGTGACGAAGGCGTGGATCAGGCAGCCGAAGGCCACCGCCACGCCCACGAACGAGGCCAGGGCGGCCGCCTCACCGGCGGCAGCGAGCGTCGTGGAGCGGCGCACCCGCGCGTAGGCCGACAGGCCGAACTGGGCGACGGCGAAGCACAGCGCCAGGATCAGCGCGAAGGATCCGAACTCGGCGGTCATGGGGTGGTCTGGGACGCGCCCGGACCGGCCGGCTGGGCCTTGGCGTATTCCGGGGTCGAGCCGTCGCCGCGCCATTCGCCCTGGGCCTTCAGCGCCTTCTGCAGGTCGGGCGGCATGTATTTCTCGTCGTGCTTGGCCAGCACCTGCTTGGCCTCGAACACCCCGTCGTCGCGGAAGGCGCCGACGGCGACGATGCCCTGGCCCTCGCGGAACAGGTCCGGCAGGTCGCCCTGGAAGCTGACCTTGTCCTGAGCAGTGCGATCGGCGACCACGAAGTCCACGCGCCCGTCCGGATGCTTGACCACGCTGCCCATCCGCACCAGCCCGCCCAGCTGCACGGAGCGGCCGGCCGGCGGATGCGCCTTCGCCGCCTGCGAGGGCGTGTAGAAGAACGAGATCGAGTCGCGCAGGCCCCACAGCGTTAGGCCGACGGCCAGGGCCAGCACGGGGGCGATCGCCGCCACAAGGGTCAACCTGCGCCGCGCCTTGGGCGATTTGGGAAGCCAGCCGCTCATTTCATCTTTTCCGTGGCCGCAGCCTGGGTGAGCTGATCCAGCACATCCGGCTTGCCGGCATATTTCGCCCGCGCCGTCTTCAGCGCCTCGTCACGTTTGGCGTCGTCGCCCAGCACCGCATAGGCGCGCACCAGCCGCACCCAACCCTCGGGATCGTCGGGGTTGGCCTTCAGCCGCGTCGCCAGGCCCTCGACCATGCCGCGTACGGCGGTCAGCTGGTCGGCGGACAGGCCCTGCGGCGCAGCCGGCTGCGCCGACGGCGGCGGCGCGGTCCCCTCGGCCTGGGCGATGGCGGTCGCCAGGTCGGCCTTGCGCGGATCGCTGGCCGGCAGGTCGGCGAGCAACGCCTTCCACTCGGCGACGCCCTCGGCCTTGTCGCCGCGCTTGATCTTGTAACGCGCCAGGTTGAAGCGCGCGGCCACGCTGCTCGGATCCAGCCGCAGAGTCTGGCGGAAGGCGTCGGCCGCGTCGTCGCCAACCTCGCCGTTCGCCGTCATCACCTGCGCCTCCCCCAGCATCTCCCAGAGGTCCGCGCGTTGCGGCGCGATCTTCACGGCGTGCTTCAGGGCCCGGACCGCGGCGGCCGGGTTGTTCGAGGCGCCCTGGGCCAGGGCCAGGAAGCGGAAGCCCTCCGGATCGTTGGGCCGCTCCTTGGTGAGCTGCGACAGGACCGCGGCCATCTGCGAGGGGTCCAGGCTGCGCGGATCGCTGGCGCGCCACTTGGCGAGGCGGCCGGCAAAGGGCTGATCCGGGAAGCCCGGGCTGCCGACCTTCACATAGAGCGCCAGGGCGAGGACCGAAGCCGCCAGGGCGACGATCAGGATGGACGTGCGGTGCGCCTCGGCGGACCAGGCTTCGCTTGGTGCGTCGGCGGCGGCCAGCAGGCGGCGCCCGGCCTCGGCCACTGCGCTGCGGCGTTCGTCGGCGCCGATCAGGCCACGGTCGGCGAGATCGCCGATCTCGGCCAGCTGGCGGCGATAGAAGACCTGCGTCGTGTCGGCGGGTTCGGCCTCGGCCGCCCGCGCGGCGCGCAGCATCATCAGGATGGCGGCCGCCGCCGATAGCAGGCCCGCGGCGACCCAGAACGCGATCATGCGGCCGGTCTAGCCGAAAGCGTTCGCCTGCGCGAGTGCGTCATGAGGCCGTCCGCCGGCCTGCCCGATCAGGCGTCCAGCACCACCGGATCGCCGGACGGCGGATGGTCCGGCCCGGCGCAGGCGCTGGCGGCCCGGCGGCGCACCAGGTCGGTGGCCTTGTCGTCGCGCACCAAGCCGATCAGGTCGGCGGCGACCCAGAGGTGATCGCGCGCCAGCACGGGGTTCGGCACATCGCCGGTCCGGGCATGGTCCAGCACCTCTTCCACATAGCCGTCGATGGCGGCGCCCAGATGCTCGAGGGCCTTGGCGTGGGCGGCGGAGAAGCCGCCGTAGTTGGCGCAAGGCCGCACCTCGCGCACGAAGTGCAGCACCGTCGTGGCCCGGCCTACCGCGCGGACGTCCGGCGGGTCGTCCAGCTTGGGCGCCGTGCGGCGCTTGCGCGCGAAGCCTGTGGTCTCCATTGGCAGCGCCGCGGCCACCAGCTTCTCGGCGTCCTTCAGCTTGATCTCGACCAGATTGGCCAGGGACACCTTCTGCTCGTGGAGCCGCTTGCCCCAGCCGTGGTCGCGCGACAGCTCGATCGAGGTCTCCAGCTCGAAGACCTGCTGGGCGATGAGCTCGGTCGAGCGGGCGGCGGCTTGGGCGGCCGCGGGCCCGCCGTCCAGGTCCATCTGCACGATGGCCTTCAGGGAGACGTCGATGGCGTCGAGCACGCGTTCGGCGAAGCCGCTGAGTTCGGAATCGCCCAGATAGCGCTCGTTCGGCTTGTCCATGATCGCCGAGATGATCCGCAGCACCAGCCACGGCGGGTCCAGCCGACCGGCCAGCATCTCGAAGAACAGAGGCCCCGCGTCCGGGGCGATGGCGACCGCGTCCTTGTAGGCTACACGCGCGGCCGCGCCGACCTCGCCGCCGGTGTGGGTGGTCCAATCGTGCAGCCGCGGCATGGCTCGACGCACGATGGCGGAGATCTCCAGGCCGGCGGCGAACAGGTCGGCTCCGGCCGGCCGGGCGGCGTCGCACAGCTCGGCGGCGAGGCGGAATTCGCTCGACTCACGCTCCGCGAAGGCCTGGGCGGCGGTGGCGACCACCGCGTTGTAGGCGGCGCTGGGATCGACGGGACGCTGGCTGTGGCCGGTGACCTCGGCGGCCGTAGCCGCGGCCTGGGCGCGCATGGCGGCGTCCACCTGGGCCGCGGCGATGGCCTTCACCCCGCGCCAGACCAACGCCAGCGCCTGGGCCGGGAAGATCGCGCCGGGCGCGGACTTGCCGTCACCGATGCACAGCGGGGCGATGGGCGCGAAAATGGTGTTGCGCAGCGTCCGATCGATGGCCTCGGCCTCGACCAGCTGGCGCACGCTCGAGAGCACGGTGTCGCCAGTCGCCTCGCGCAGGGCCGAGCGCAACCCACCCACGATCTTGTCCGGCGCCGACTGGACCAGGGTCCGGACGATCTCGATCTTGCGGTCGGACAACGCGACCATACGAAACTCCGACGCGGAACACCGTTCCGCCAGTTCGCCAGCGTGCGCCACCGCGGGTTAAGGTTGTGTGGAGATTGAAGAATTCAGGCTTCGGGGCGCGGCAGATCGGCCTCGAGCTTGAGCCCGCCGAGCGCCGACTCCCCCAGGGTCAGGGCGCCGCCGTAGGCCCGCGACAGCTCGTCGACGATGGACAGGCCGAGGCCCGACCCCGGCGCGCTCTCGTCCAGCCTGGCGCCGCGCTTCAGCACCTCGTCGCGCCGGTCGGCGGGCAGGCCCGGGCCGTCGTCCTCGACGGTCAGGCGGAAGCGCTCGGGCGCCGTCTCGACGGCGCGCACCCGCACGCGGCTACGGCCGAACTTGCAGGCGTTCTCGATGGCGTTGCCGGCGATCTCCATCAGGTCCTGCCGCTCCCCCAGGAAGAACAGCGCCTCGTCGGCGTCCCAGTCGATCTCGACGCCCTTGTCGCGGAAGATGCGGCCAAGCGTGCGGGAAAGCTCGTCCAGCACCTCGGCCACCGAGGTGCGCTCGCCCTGGCCGGAGGCGCGCGCGGCGGCGCGGGCGCGGCGCAGGTGATGCTCCACCTGCTTCTGCATGGCGTCGGCCTGGCGGGTGACCACCTCAGCCAGCGGTCCGGGGCGCTGCTCGGCCTCCGCCGCCATCACCGAGATCGGCGTCTTCAGCGCATGCGCCAGGTTGCCGACGTGGGTGCGCTGGCGTTCCACGACCTGCTGGTTGTGCGCGACGAGGGCGTTCAGCTCCTGCGCCAGGGGCTTCAGCTCGCTGGGATAGGTCTCGGCCAGCCGCTGGGCCTTGCCGCGGCGCACGGCCGCCACCTCGGCCTGCAGGTCGTAGATCGGCCGCAGCCCCAGGCGCACCTGGGCCACGATCGCCGCCACCAGGCCCGCCGCCAGCACGATGAACATCGCCGAGGTGGCGACGATGAAGGTGGTCACGTCGCGGTTGACTGAGGTCTGGTCCTCGCCGGCCAGGAAGATCACCGGCGTCGGTCGCGTCGTCGGGTCGCCGCCCATGTCCTGCAGCAGGTTCTCCTGGGCCCGCGCGCGCAGCGGCTCGCCCTGCGGCCCGCGGGTCTCGTAGGCCACCGGCTTGCCCGGCCGCGCCTGGGCGCGGGCCACCACGTCGGGCGGCGCGGACAGGTGGCCGTCGAACAGCGAATGGGACCGCTGATCGGCGATCGGCTCGATGCGGTTGCCCGGCAGCGGCCGCGTCAGCTCCCAGTAGCGGCCGGAATAGACCCGCAGCGCCCGCTCGTCGGTCAGCGCCGGCGCATAGACCTGGCCATCGACCACCTGGGAGTTGGCGATCAGGTTGGCCAGGAGATCGTTCAGGGTGTCGTCCACCCGCCGGATCGCCGCGCGGTGGAACAGCAGGCCCAGGCCGACGCCGGTGATGATCAGGGTGGCCAGGCTCCAGCTCAACGCCAGCAGCACCAGCCGGCGCGACAGCGACGGGTTACGCGACCGGAACACCTTGCCGAACAAGCTGGGCGCCCTCACCCCCGCGGGCCCGTCAGGACGCCGTGGCCGCGCCCTCGCCCCGCTCCTCGTCCGGGCAGGTCAGGCGATAGCCGAGGCCGCGGGCGGTCTCGATCCGGTCCGAGCCGATCTTCTTGCGCACCCGGCCGATGAACACCTCGATGGTGTTGGAGTCGCGGTCGAAGTCCTGGTCGTAGAGGTGCTCGACCAGTTCGGTGCGGCTGATCACCCGGCCCTGGTGCATCATCATGTAGTGCAGCAGGCGGTATTCCAGCGAGGTCAGCCGCAGCGGCTCGCCGTTGACGCTGGCGCGGGCCGCGCGCGGATCGAGCCGCAGGCCGCCGCACGACAGGTTGGGCGCGGCGTGGCCGGCCGAGCGGCGCAGCAGCGCGCGCAGGCGGGCGAGCAGTTCCTCGGTGTGGAACGGCTTGGTCAGATAGTCGTCGGCGCCGGCGTCGAAACCCGCCACCTTCTCGCTCCAGGCGCCGCGGGCGGTCAGGATCAGCACGGGCGTCGCCATGTTCTCGCGCCGCCAGCGCTCCAGCACCGACACCCCGTCCACCTTGGGCAGGCCGAGGTCGAGGATGATGGCGTCATAGGGCTCGGTCTCGCCGAGGTATTGCGCCTCTTCGCCGTCCGGCGCGTGGTCGACCGCATAGCCGGCGTCGGCCAACGCCAGCTTCAGCTGGCGGCTCAGGTCCGGATCGTCTTCGACCAGCAGGATACGCATCGGGCTTCCCTCTTACCTCGCTCAGCGCCTGGCCTAGCCCATCACCTGGCCGGTCTGGGCGTCCACGGTGAACACCTTGATCCGGCCGTCCGGGAGCTGCCATTGCACGAGGTAGACGGCGCGCCCGCCGGACTCCCCCATGGTGGTGTTGAGTTGTTTGCCTTTGTACTGCTCGGCCAGCATCTTCAGGACGCGCGGCAGCGGCACGCGGCCCTGTTCCTGAGCCGGGCCGGCCTGGGCCGGCAGGGCGAGGCCCGCCAGGGGCGCGAACCCCAGGATGAGACCCAGGGAAAGAGCGGCGATCGGGTGCTGGCGCGTCATGGGACCTGCCCTAGGGACCTGGGACTGAACCGAGGCTGAACGCAGAGCTTATGGAGCCGGCAGGCGCGGCTGTCACCGGGGAGTCGGTGGGGTGAGCTATCGGCGTTTCGGCGAATAGGGACGATCCTTCTTCCAGGCCTCGGCGAAGGCCTCGAGATCGGGATCGGTTCCCTCGGGCAGGGTCACCACCAGGCGGGCGAACAGGTCGCCGCGGTGGCCGCGCGCGTCGGTCAGGCCGCGGCCCTTCAGCCGCAGGCGCGTGCCGGTGTTGGCGCCCTTGGGAATGGTCAGCGTCACCGGCCCCTCGGGGGTCGGCGCCTCCGCCTTGCCGCCCAGCACCGCGTCATAGACCGTGATCGGCACGTCCATCACCAGGGCGTCGCCCTCCACGCGGTAGGTCGGGTGCGGCGCGATGGACAGCTCGATGAAGGCGTCGCCGGGGCCGGCGCGGCCGGGCGAACCCTGGCCTTTGAGCCGCAGCGTCTGGCCGTCCTGGGCGCCCTTGGGGATGGTCACGTCGATGGTGCGGCCGTCGGAGAAGGCGATGCGCTTCTTGCCGCCCTTGATCGCCTCCTCGAGGTCGATCTGCAGCCCGGCGCGCACGTCCGAGCCGCGCTGGGAGAAGCCGCCGAAGCCGCCGCCCGCGCCGCCGCCCCGGCCACCACGGCCGCCGCCGAACATCTCGCCCAGGATGTCGCCCAGGTCGACGCCCTCGAAGCTCTGGTTGTGGCCATAGGCGCCGCCGCCCGGCGGCGGACCCCAAGGGCCACCCTGGCCACGGCCGCCGAAACCCTGGCCGCCGGCAAAGCCGGCGAAGGTCTCGCGCCCGTCGGCGTCGATCTGGCCGGCGTCGAACTTCTTCTTCTTCTCGGCGTCGCCCAGGATGTCGAAGGCGCCGGAGACCTGCTTGAAGCGCTCCTCGGCCGCCTTGTTGTTCGGATTGGTGTCGGGGTGATTGGCCTTGGCGAGCTTGCGGAACGCCTTGCGGATCTCGTCCGCGCTCGCCGAACGCGGCACGCCCAGGACCTGATACGGGTCGCTCGCCAACTCTTAGCCCTTGCAGGTGGTGGTGACGGAAATGGTGGTCTCTCTCACAGGCCTAGATTGGTCGCTTCGGGTCCCGGCGCAAGGGTTATTGTGGCAGAAAAGCAACACCTAGCGCCCACGCTCCGCGATCAGGTCGGGCGCGGCGAAGTCCAGGGCGTCCTCCGGCTCCCTCAGCACTTTCTCGTTGATCGTCTGGCCGCGCACCGAGACCCCGGCGCGGTGGACGCTCTCGGGATCGCCGGAGATCAGCGGATGCCAGTCGGCGAGGTCGCGGCCTTCGTGCAGGCGCCGGTAGGCGCAGGACTTCGGCATCCAGGCGAGCTTTTCGATATTGCCCGGCGTCAGCTTCACGCAGTCGGGCACATACTGCTGGCGATTGGCGTAGTCGGTGCAGACGCAGGCGCCCGCGTCGAACAGCTGACAGTGCACCCGCGTCGGGATCACCTCGCCGCTGTCCTCGTCCTCGAAGCGCACCAGGCAGCAAAGGCCGCAGCCGTCGCAGAGGCTCTCCCACTCCGCCACGGTCATCTCGGTCAGCCGCTTGCGCCGCCAGAAGGGTTCGCCCGTCATGCCACATGATCTAGGCTCCCCAGCCGTGCGGGTCGAGCGGAGGCGGAAGATGTCGCGGGTTCGGACGGGTCTTGGGCTGGCCTTGGCGATCGGGCTCATGGCGGGCCCCGCGGCCGCCCAGCCGCCGCCCGGCGCGAAGTTCGAGCCCCTGGTGGCGCCGAACACCACCGTGAAGGTCAGCCCACACGTCTGGGTGATCCCCGACCGCTCGACGCCGCTGGTGCCCAACATCGGCATCATCGTGGGCTCGAAAGCCGCCTTGGTGGTCGACACCGGCCTGGGCGAGCGCAACGGCGCGGTGGCGCTGGCCGAGGCCCGCAAGGCCGCGCCGGGCCGCGCGCTCTACCTCGTCACCACCCACGTGCACCCCGAGCATGATCTGGGCGCCGGCGCCTTCCCGCCGGAGACGAAGCTAATCCGCAGCCGCGCCGAGGTTGCGGAGATCGCCGACACCGGCCTCACCATGGCCAACCGCTTCTCCCAGATGTCGCCGCTGAACGCCGAGCTCCTGCAGGGCGCGACCTTCCGCAAGGCCGACATCGTCTTCGACAAGAGCTACGACCTCGACCTGGGTGGTCTCACCGTGCGGATCGTCGCCGTCGGGCCGAACCATACGGCGGGCGACACGGTGACCTGGGTCCCGGCCGACAAGGTGCTGTTCTCCGGCGACGTCGCCATGAAAGGCCAGCCGGCCTTCGCCAGCCCGAAATCCAACCTCGCCCACTGGCTGAGCGCGCTGGATACGCTCGACGCGCTGAAACCCGCCATCGTCGTGCCCAGCCACGGGCCGGTCGGCGGGCCGGAGTTCATCTCGGGCTACCGCGCCTATCTCACCGCCATCCGCGACCGCGCGCGGATGCTCAAGGCCCAGGGCAAGAGCGTGGACGAGACTGTGGCCGCCATCAGCGCCGAGCTGAAGGACCGCTATCCCGACACCGGCCGCCTGGCCGGCGCCATCCGCGCCGCCTACGCCGAAAGCTGAGGTCGCCGCCTTACCGCGAGTTCACTGGACTTCGCCGCGGCCAGACCGGACGGTTGGCGATGAGATTTCACCGAGAGCGCCTCCTGATCATGCGCAAAGCCCTGTTCCTGCTCGCCTCAGCCGCCTTGGCCGCTTCCGCGGCCACGACCGTCTACGCCGGAATCCAGCCCGACGGTCCCCCGCTGCGCGTCGCATCAAGGCTGGACTGCCCGACCACGACGGGCGAGCTGACCCGCACCACACAGTCCCCCGACGGCAAATGGTGCGACTACGCCGGCGAGCGTGGAGAGACCGTGCGGCTGCGCCTGATGCCCCTGAACGGCCAGACGCCGTCGCAGGCGTTGGCGCCGACCCGGGCCACGTTGCACGCCCTGGCGCCGGTCTATCGCAAGGCGATGCCGGTGAACTATTCCGATCAGCCGGGGGACAGCGCCGACGTCAATGTGCCGTTCGTGCGCGTCCACAAGGACGGCGACCGCTCCGACGTGCGGCTGTTCGGCATCTTCCATATCGTCGGCCACGACCACGACCACAACGCCGACGGCGGCTGGGACCGCGGCCACGAGCATGCGTCGGTGCATGCCGGCTTCCGCGGCGCCGAGGTGGTGGCCGACAAGGTCGGCCGCTCCAACGCCTCCCTGGTCTATGTGCTGGCCGGCAGCCACCGCTATGCCTCGGGCTATCGGGCCGTCGGCTACGTCGCCAAGGGCCCGGTGACCGGCCCGCTCGTCGTGGCTGAGTTCCGCAGCCCGGTGAACAATCACCGGGACAATGACGACGGCCACCTCGATCTCGATCGCCTGATCGACCGCCAACTGGACCGCTAGCGGCGCCGAACCCTTGCACTAGCCGTCGGGGCCTATATGTCCCCGCCTTCGATGCGCGCGCCGATCCTCGCCCTGAAGGACGTCCGTCTGGCGGACGGCCCCCTGATGCTCTTCGACGGCGTCGACCTGGCGCTGGACGCCCGCGTGCGCGCCTGCCTGGTCGGGCGCAACGGGGCCGGCAAGTCGACCCTGCTGCGCATCCTGGCCGGCGAGATCCAACCCGACGACGGCGAGCGCAACATCGCGGTCGGCACACGCATCGCCTTCGTGCCGCAGGAGCCGCAGATCGTGGGCGAGACC
>JAFEDM010000426.1 GCA_018241625.1 Pseudomonadota bacterium
GTACGCCCCGGTGCGGCCGGAGTTCGCCGCCCTGCGCGACCAGGCGCTGAGCTGGCGCGGCGAGCCGGTGGGCCGGGTCCTGGTGTCGCTGGGCCTGACCGACGTGGACGGCGTCACCGGGCGCCTGGTCGAGCGGCTGCGGCCCAAAGTCAACGAGGTCGGCATCGACGTGGTGCTGGGGGCCGAGGCGCCCAGCCTGGCCGGCCTCGCGAAGATCGCGCGGCGCGACACCCGCATCGTGCTGCACGTCGACACCCCGCACATGGCGCGGCTGATCGCCGAGGCCGACATCGCCATCGGGGCGGCGGGCTCGTCCACCTGGGAGCGCTGCGTCCTGGGCCTGCCCAGCCTGACGGTGGTGCTGGCCGAGAACCAGCGCGAGGCGGCCGCGGCGGTGGCCGAGCGTGGTGCGGCGCTGGTGGTCGACGCGAGCGCGCCGGAGTCGAAGGGCGGCTTCGAGCCCGCCTTCGACCGGGCGCTGATGCGCCTGCTCACCGACGAAGCCCTGCGCCGCGACCTGGCCGCCGCCAGCGCCGAGCTCTGCGATGGCCTGGGCGCGCCCCGCGTCGCCGAGGTGTTCCTGAAGATGATCGCCGCGCGCGGCGGCTGAACGGCAAGGCTTCGTCAGCCCTAATCACGTGTTAACTGCACTCGTGTTGCCTTGGACTTTGGAGCTTTCCGGAGACCAGGCTTGGCCCTGCCCCTTCCCGCGCCGCCGCCGCAGACCGAGGCCGCGCCCCAGATTGCGCCCCAGATCGCGCCGGGTGCGCCGTCGCGGCCCGTCCCGGTCGCACGCCCGCGCCTGCCCGAAGCCGAGGCGGTGCTGCCCTACCTGCGCCGGATCGACGAGGCGCGCTGGTACTCGAACTTTGGCCCACTCGTGGCCGAGATGGAGCAGCGCCTGGCCGACCGCTTCCCGGCCGGGACCCGCATCGTCACCACCACCAACGCCACCCAGGCCCTGACCCTCGCGCTGAAGGCCATGGACCTGCCGGTCGGCGGCCAGTACGTGATCCTGCCGGCCTGGACCTTCGTGGCCACCGCCCATGCCGTCGTCCAGGCGGGGCTGAAGCCCTGGTTCGTGGACGTCGATCCCGACACCTGGATGCTGGACCCGGCGAGCGTCGCCGCCCTGGGCGCCAGGCTGCGCGACGCCTGCGCGGTGATCCCGGTCGCCGCCTTCGGCCAGATGCCGAACCTCGGCGCCTGGCGCGCCTTCCAGGACGCCACCGGCCTGCCGGTGCTGCTGGACGCCGCCGCGGCGTTCGACACCCTGAAGGATGCGCGGCTGCCGGCGGTCGTCAGCCTGCACGCCACCAAGGTCCTGGGCCTGGGCGAAGGCGGCTTCCTGGCCACCGACGACGCCCAGCTGGCCCACCGCGTCTACCTGCAGACCAACTTCGGGTTCCACAACAGCCGCGACAGCCAGGTGACGGCCACCAACGCCAAGCTGTCGGAATACGCCGGCGCGGTGGGCCACGCCGCCCTGGACGGCTGGCCGGCGGACCGGCTGCGCTGGATGCGCGCCGCTCAGATGCTGCGCATCGCCCTGATCGGCCGCCCGGAGGTGAAGTTCCAGGAGGGCTGGGGCAGCGAGTGGGTGACCAGCGTCTGCACGGTGGGCCTGCCGGCGGGATCGGCGCCTCACGTGACCAGGAGCCTGCGCGAAGATGGCGTGGACACCCGCGCCTGGTGGGGCGAGGGCTGCCATCGCTCGACCGCGTTCACCGACTGCCGACGCGAGGCCCTGCCGGTCACCGAGGCGCTGGCCGCCTCGACGCTCGGCCTGCCCTTCGCCATCGACCTGGACGCCCAGGACATCGGCCGCATCGTGGCGGCGCTGGACCGGGCGCTCGGCTAGGCGTCATGACGGGCCGGCATCCCTTTTCGTCCCGGGCCTACGCTGAAGCCTTGGGCGGACCCGAGGCCGTCATCGCCGTCCCCGAGTGGGGCGCCCATGTGATCCGCCGGCCGGCCGGAGATGGCCAGTTCGACGCCACCGGCGTCTACCCCCTGCAGGTCTTCGCCCCGGGCGCGGACGTGGCCGCGGGCCTTCGGCGACTGGCGGCGGAGGGCTTGGTGTCCGCTGTCCTGACCCCCGATCCCCTGCTCTGCCCGGCCGCCGGCCTGGCGCGGGACTTCGAAGTCTGCCGGCCGTTCAAGCCGCACTATGTGATCGATCCGGCGTGCGGCGGCTTCGACCCCAGCAAGCACCACCGCCAGGAACTGCGCCGGGCCGCGCGCCGCTGCCGCCTGGAGTGGGTGAGGCTCGCCGACCACCTGCCGGCCTGGACCGACCTCTACGCCGGCCTGGTGGCGCGGCGCGGGGTCACCGGCGCGGCCGATTTCAGCCCGGCCTATTTCGAGGCCCTGGCGCGCGAAGCGGCCATGCATGCCGTCGCCGCCTGGGTAGGTGAGGAGCTGGCCGGCATGGCGATCTGGTGCCAGGCCGACGGCGTGGCCTACTACCACCTCTCCGCCGTGAACGACCTGGGCTACGCCAACGGCGCGGCCTACGCCCTGGTGGGCGCGGGGGCGGAGCGGTTCGCCGGCGAGGTGATCCACCTGGGCGGCGGCGCGGGCGCGGGCGACGGCGCCGGGGGCCTGGCCGCCTTCAAGCAGGGCTTCGCCAACGGCGAGGTCATGGCGCACATCTGCGGCGCTGTGCTGGACCGCGCCGCCTATGAGCGGCTGAGCGCCGGGCGCGCGGACGCCGGTTTCTTCCCCGCCTATCGTGGGCCGCGAGCAGCCGGGACCGGGGCGGCGGCCTAGGCGGCCCTCAGGTCCGGTTCTCGTGCGGCATCGGGACTTCCCGGAAGATCTGCGGAAGGCCCAGGAAGGCGGCGACCTTGTCGATCTTGATCTCGTTGGTGAGATCGATCTCGAGGAGCTGCTCCGGCCGATGCTTGAAGTGCTCGCGGATGGCCGCGTTCCGCCGCTCGTAGCAGGCGATATAGTGATCCTTGTCGAACAGCTTTTCCCAATCGACCACCAGTTCGCCAGACGCGCCTGCGGTGTAGTCGGGCGGCGCCGTCAGGTAGGACGAGGCGTGCATCTCCAGCACATATTCGGGGAACAGGTAGTCATCGACTTCCATATGCCCCGGCGTGATCCTGCCGTCCTCCTTCAGGCCGTAGCGCTTGGCGGTGAAGCGTGAGAGGGATCGGAACCAATCCTCCGCCGGCCGCACGGTCAGGATGAACTTCGACTCGGGGAAGATGGCGTCGAGGGCGGCGTAGACCGAACCGTCGGCGAACGGGCTGTCCTGGAAGGCGTCGGCCCGCTGCACATATTCGATCAGCTTCTGGAACTTTCCGCGCCGGGCGCTGTAGCCGGTGAGTTCGCCTTCGGCCTGATCGCCCACCGCCAGGCCGCAAAGCTGGAAGACGGTGGCCAGGCTGGTGGTGCCGGTCTTGTGCGCCCCGATCCCGAAGACCTTGTTGAACGATCGCCTCGAGAGCAGCGCCCGGCGGGCGGTCACCTGATAGTCGCTCACGATCTTCCTCCGAAGGGCCGCTACGCCGCCAGGGCGCCGTCGGCCGCCATCCAGTTGGCGAACATCTCGCGGTAGACGCTCTCGAGCTTGCGCGTGAACCCCGCCTCGTCGCGATAGGCCGAGGCCTCGTAGCCCGGGCGGACCCGAGCGCGCAGCGCATCCAGCGCCTCGAAATCGGCGGTCAGCGCATGGGCGCGGGCGACGTAGTCGTCCCAGCCGTCGGCGACCAGCTCCGGCAGGCCGCAGGGCAGGACAATCAGCGGGCCGATGCGGGCGTAGAAGTCTTCGCCCCGCTGCGTGAGCACCGGGATTCCGCAGGACAGGGCGTCGAACGAGCCAGTGCCCCCCGGGCAAGGGGACGGGTCGAGCGCCAGATCGATGTCCTGGAACTCGCGCAGGTACTCGGGGCCGGGCGACGCGCCGCGGAACTCGATCTGGTCCGGCCGCGCGCCATAGGCGGCGAAGCGGGCGCGGGTCACCCGTTGCAGCACCGGGTCGGTGAAATAGCTGTACTTCAGCACCAGCCGGTCGGACGGGCGTTGGCGCAGGATCAGCGCCCAGGCCGCGATCGAGATTTCGTTCAGCTTGGCTGGGTTGATGAAGGCGCCGAAGGTTACGTAGCCGTTCTTCAGGGCGGGGGTCGGCTGGGGGTCGGGCCGGTCGGCCGCAGGCCGCGACGGCGTCATGACCTCGCCCATGCTCACGATCCGCTCGGTGAACCGGGCCGCGGTCCCCGGCACGTCCATGCAGTCGGCGTGCAGGACGTAGTCCATGCAGTCCAGGCCGGTCGTCTGGATGAAGTTCATCCACGAGACCTGGATCGGCGCCGGGCGGCGCGCGAAGACGGTCATCCGGCCGCCCGCCGTGTGGCCCCACAGGTCGACCAGGATGTCGAGCCGGTCGATGCGCATCCGGGCGGTCACCTCGAGGTCGGACACCCCGCCGGTCCTGCGCATCTTGCAATGGGCCGGCAGGGCTGCCTCGGCGGCGGGATCCGCGCAGTAGACGAAGACCTCGACGGCCTCCGGGTCATGGTTCTCGAGCACCGGGACGACGAACTGCGCCAGCTGGTTGCGGGTCAGGCTGGGCGCGAAATAGCCCACCCGCAGACGGCGTTCGATCGTCCTGCGGTTGGCGAACACCATCCCCTTCGGCGTGAGCGGCGCGGCGTAGCGCTCCGCCCAACGGCGGGCTTCTTCCGGCACGCGGTGCAGACGGTCCGGGTCGGCGAACAGGGCGTAGAGCTGGAACTGGTGGATGTCGGGATGCCGGAAGGTCTCGGCCGCGGCGCCGAAAACCTGCGCCGCCTCCTCCATGCGCCCCTGATGCTGCAGCGAAAGGCCGAAGCTGGTCATGGTCTGGGCGTCGAGGTTCTCGACGTCGAGGGCGCGACCCAGGCAAAAGCTGGCCGGGGCCATCATGGCGTTGGCGTAGAGCTGGCGGCCGATTTCGGCGCAGTAGCCGCGGTCGTCGCGGATCCGGTCCATGTCGGCGCCCAGCTCCCGCAGGGTGGCGATGCTGTGCAGGTTGCGCGCTTCCGCCAGCACCTGTCCGGCCGCCTGCGCCTCCCCTGCCGCGACCAGGGCGCTGTAGAGCCAGTAGCGCGTTTCGAAGTCGGTGGGCTCGGCCAGCGCCAACGCCCGGAAAAGCTGCGACGCCCGGGCCGGATCGCCCGCCGACAGGGCGGCGCGGCCCTCCGCGAGAGGATCGCTGAACGGGTCGGAAAAGGCCTCTTTGGCGAGGACGGCGGACATGCGGGGAGGCTCCGGAGCGTCAGACCCCGAAAGTCCGCGATCATGGTTAATGTCCCTTGAAGGACTCGGGACTTGAGCCTGGGACTTCGGCGCGGCGACGCTGGTCTAGATCCGCACGACCGACTTTCGCCGCTAGGCCGACGGCTCCCGGTAAACATAGACGGTGTATTCGTAGAGCCCGTAGTCGGCGCGGATCGCAAGGTGACGCGACAGACGCGCGCCGACGGCGGCGGCCATCTCGTCGAACCCCCAGTGGAACAGGTCGTCGCGTTCCCAATCCACGTGCTTGCTCATCACGTTGAAGGCGACGCCCACCCGCGCCGCCGCGAAGGCGGCGGTCAGCAGCTCCAGGGCGTAGTCGACCATCGCCGGACGCGGCACGGACGGCCGCCAGGTCAGCACGCCGTTCAGGATCACATAGTCGAAGGCGCGCGCCGGCAGCGGATCACCCACGATGTCCCGCCGGCTGAAATCGTAGCCGGGCCAGTGCCGGCGCGCGGCGTCCAGCATCGGCTCCGAAAGATCGATCCCGCTGTAGTCGATCGCGCCTCGCCGCCCGATCGTCTCGAGATGGTCGAGCAGCAGGCCGGGCCCGCAGCCGAGGTCGAGCAGGGACGGACGGCCCGGCCCGGGGCGCAGGAGGCCTAGCATCACGTCGAACCGCCGGACCAGGTCCTTGGCGTTCGGCCAGTTGACGCCCTGCGGCGTGCGGCCGTGCGCGCGGAAATGCGCCTCGTATTGCGCGAGCAGGACGTCGGCGGGCGGCAGCTCTTCCATCGATCGCAGCCCCCGGTTCCGGCTAGGCCCGGTTGACGGTGTTGGCCTTGATCTGGGCCGAGCCGTCGGCGGCCAGGTCGTTGCGGGTGCTGGTCAGGCTGAGCGGGCCGCGCAGCTTGGCGTTCACCCGGTCGAGGCCGGTCGGCCCCTGATGGCGGCGCGCCACCAGGTAGCGCAGGGAAATGCGCTCGTGGTCGGCGGCGTCCGGCTGGGTGCCGTGCAGGGTGCAGGCGTGCCAGATGGCCGCGAAGCCGGTGTCGCCAGTGAGAATCTTCTGGCGGGTCACCACGTCGCCGTGGGCCCCGTTGTGGTAGAGCCAGTCGGTGTCGCCGATCCGGGTCAGGTTGTGCGGGAACATCGAGCCGCCCAGCGCATGGCTGCCCTGCAGCAGGTAGAGCGGCGCGTCGGCGTGGGTCACCGGGTGCAGGTAGACGTAGAGGGTGAGGAAGTCGGCCTCGCGGTCCTTGTAGTCGATCAGGTCCTGGTGGAAGTCGATGCCGTAGAAATAGGTCACGTCGCGGTACTGAGGCCGCACATAGGCGCCCAGGTTGTTCACCGGGTTGCCCAGGATGCGCTGGCGCAGCCATTCGGGCACCGAGCGGGCCGGTACGCCGCAGACCACCTTCTTGTTCAGGATCTCATAGTCCGGCCCCAGCAGGGCGGTGATCCCCTCGACGATCTGCGGGTCGTTCTCGACGAAGCCCAGCCGGTCCTCGAACCGCTCCAGCAGATTGCGCCCCGGCCTGGGATTGACGCCGGTGTACTGCGGGTCGGCGTCGAACTCGTCTTCCGTCAGGAACAGGCCGGCGCCGAAGTCGCGGGTCGCCTTGATCCGCGCCAGCAGGTCGGCGCAGGCGCCGGGGTCCAGCGGCTGGTCGAACAGGTGCGCGCCGTCGCGGATGAAGTCCTGCACCATGGTCTCGCCCAGGTCCGGCCGGACAGCGGGCGTCAGGTCTTGCGGCTTCGGCATGGCGGTCATCGAACGGTCTCCCGGCAGGGATAGGTAACAGGCCGCAAGTTCGGCTAATCCGCAGTTAACTTTGCCGCATTCCGCTGCGGCGGATCGGCTTTAGCCCAGCATGTCCCAAGCCAGCGGCTCGCCGCGCTTGAGGTCGCGGGCGGCGTGCCGGCCCAGCACCTCGTCATAGTGTGCGGGTGCGAGGCCCAGGCCCGGGCGCACCGAGCGGACATTGGCGCGGGTGATCGGCTCGCCCGCCTTCACGTCGGCGCAGACGTAGAGCGAGCGGCGGAACTGCAGGTTGCCACGCTCCGAGCCCAGGACGTCGTAGTGGGCGCGGCCGAGCGCGGTCCAGGCGTCCTTGCACTCGCTGACCAGGCGGCGGAACTCGTCCGGCTCCAGGCTGAAGGCGGCGTCCGGCCCGCCATCGGCCCGCGCCAGGGTGAAGTGCTTTTCGATGACGCTGGCGCCCAGGGCGATGGCCGCCACCGAGGCGGCGACGCCGTGGGTGTGGTCGGACAGGCCGATGGGGCTGTCGAACCGTCGGGCCATGTCGGCGACCGTGCGGACATTGGCGTCGGCGAGGTCGGCCGGATAGCTGGAGACACAGTGCAACAGCACCACGCCCGCCGCCCCGCCTTCCAGCGCCGCGGTCCGCGCCGCCTCGATTTCGCTGAGGTTGGCCATGCCGGTGGAGATAATCAGCGGCTTGCCCTTGGCGGCGGCGTAGCGGATCAACGGCAGGTCCACCGCCTCGAAGGAGGCGATCTTGTAGGCCGGCGCGCCCAGCCCATCGAGCAGGTCGACCGCCGTCTCGTCGAACGGGCTGGAAAACAGGGTCACGCCGCGCCGGGCGGCGCGCTCGAACAGGGCCGCGTGCCATTCGTAGGGCGTCTGGGCTTCCTGATAGAGCTCGTGGAGGCTGCGCCCGTCCCAGAGCCCGCCTTTGATTTTGAACTCCGGCCGATCGACGTCCAGGGTGATGGTGTCGGCGGTGTAGGTCTGGATCTTGATCGCGTCACAGCCGGTGTCGGCCGCCGCGTCGATCATGCTGAGCGCGCGGTCCAGGCTGCCGTTGTGGTTCCCCGACAGCTCGCAGATGACATAGGGCGGATGGTCGGCCCCGATCTTGCGGCCGGCGATCTCGATGGTGGGCGAAGCGCTCATCGCCCCGAAGCCTAGACCCGCCGGTTGAAGGCGTCGTTAACCCTGCTCCAGGCTCAGAGCTTGGACGGCGGCGGCAGCTCTTCGGCGACCTTGTGCGTGCCCAAAAGGACGCCCAGGGCGACGCCCGTGCCCAGACCCACCATGGCCACCGCCGAGAACAGGCGAAGCCCCAGGCCAAGCGCGACGCCCGCGCCCAGCGCCGCGCCCGTCAGGCCGACCACGCCGGCGGTCTTCAATTCGGCTTGCATGAAGCCCTCCAGAATCGCACCTACATAAGGGCCATGACCGACGATCGTTCCCAACAAGCTGAGCAAATTGGTCCCCGCCACGTCCGCTGCCTGATCGTGGGCTCGGGTCCCGCCGGCTACACCGCCGCCGTCTACGCCGCCCGCGCCCTGCTGAAGCCGGTGCTGATCCAGGGCATCCAGCCCGGCGGCCAGCTCACCATCACCACCGACGTCGAGAACTATCCGGGCTTCGCCGAGGTCATCCAGGGCCCCTGGCTGATGGACCAGATGAAGGCCCAGGCCGAGCACGTGGGGACCGAGATCGTCAGCGACATCGTGCTCAGCGCCGACCTGTCGCAGCGTCCGTTCCGGCTGACCACCGACAGCGGCCAGGAGTGGCTGGCCGAGACCCTGATCATCGCCACCGGCGCCCAGGCGAAATGGCTGGGCCTGCCCTCGGAGCAGACCTTCCAGGGCTTCGGCGTCTCGGCCTGCGCCACCTGCGATGGCTTCTTCTACCGCGGCAAGGAGGTCGTGGTGGTCGGCGGCGGCAACACCGCCGTGGAAGAGGCCCTGTTCCTCACCAACTTCGCGTCCAAGGTCACCGTGGTGCACCGCCGCGACGAGTTCCGCGCCGAGCGCATCCTGCAGGAGCGGCTGTTCGCCCACCCGAAGATCGAGGTCATCTGGAACGCCGCCATCGACGAGGTGGTCGGCCAGACCGATCCGGTCAGCGTCACCGGCGTGCGGCTGAAGGACGTCGAGACCGGCCAGACCCGCGAGATCCCCTGCGACGGCGTCTTCGTCGCCATCGGCCACGCCCCGGCCTCGGAGGTGTTCAAGGGCCAGCTGGAGATGGACGCCTCAGGCTATCTGAAGGTGAAGGCGGGCTCGGCCTCGACGGCGATCGAAGGCGTCTACGCCGCTGGCGACGTCACCGACGACGTCTACCGCCAAGCGGTGACCGCGGCCGGCATGGGCTGCATGGCGGCGCTGGAGGCCGTCCGGTTCCTGGCCGAGGAGGATCACCGCAAGGCCCACCACCCGATCAGCCACCGCGAGGCCGAGAAGATCGGGACCTGGTGACCCCTGGGCGGCGCGTCGCGCCGGCGTGGTGCGCCTGCAATAGTGAAGCTGCCACAACAGCTTAATTCACAATCCCGCCTGAATCTGCCGCGATGAAACCCGGTCGCATCCTCATTTGTTAGCGGTGCGTAGTACGGTCATGCGCGACAGCGAACGATACGAAAGCCAGGCCCGCGAGGTCCTGAGGATGGCGGCCCGGGCCAAGAGCCTCGCCGAAAAGGAGGTCTACGCCTCCATCGCCGAGGGCTGGAAGAAGCTCGCCGCCGAAGCGGCGCGCAACGAGGCGCGGGGCGAGCGGCGGCCCGACGAGCCGCGCAGCTTCGAGACCCGCGGCGACGGCTGAGCTAGGCCCGGCGCCGCAAGCGCCCTAGTCTGCCGTCATGATCCGCCATGCCCGCGCCGCCGATCACGCCGCCATCTTCGAGGTGGTCGAGGCCGCCTTCGGCCGGCCGGACGAGGCGCAGCTGGTGGAGCAGCTGCGCGCGGCGGGCGACGCGGTGCTCGAGCTGGTCGCGGTCGAGGACGGCGCGGTCGCCGGCCACATCCTGATCAGCCGCCTGTGGGCCGACAGCGCCGCGCTCTACGGCGCCCTGGCTCCGCTGTCGGTGACGCCGGCCCTGCAGAACCGCGGCCTGGGCGCGGCCCTGACCCGCTCGGCCCTGGAGCAGGCGCCGGAGTTCGGCTGTGCGGGCGTGCTGGTGCTGGGCGATCCGGCCTACTACGGCCGCTTCGGCTTCACGAATGCGGCGGCGAAGGCGGTGCGCTCACCCTTCTCGCATCTGGAAGCCTTCCAGGCGCTGGCGCTGGAGGACGGCGCCTTCGCCCAGCCGCTGTCGGTGACCTATCCCGACCCGTTCGGGGCCTGAGCCCCAGTCTTGAGCGCCAGTCTTGAGCCCTAGTCCGGCTGCTGGGCGCGGGCCGAGGCGTCGCCGCCCTTGTCCAGCGCCGCCAGGCTGTCGTTGATCCGCTTCACCTCGTCGGGCGTGGGCTGGCGGCGCGAGGCGACCAGGGTTCCCGGCGCGTGCGGCGCGTTGGCCGCCGTCTGGGCGGAATCAGCCACGGTGTAGGTGTGCACCTCGCCGGCGATGGCCAGGGTGATCTTGTGCTCGGTGGGGACCTGCGGGCCGGGCGCGCGCACGCCCAGGCGGCCCTGGGTCAGCGGATCCAGGCTGGCCAGCAGCTGCGGCGACAGGTTGGCCTCGCGGCCCTCGTAGCGGCCGCTGAAGGCCGGCGGCTCGCCCCACGGGCCGGTCCAGCGATAGAAGATGTGCTGGCCCACCTGGGTCATCTTCACCAGAGTCGGGGCCCAGTACGGGACCACATAGGCGGCGTGGTAGTGGGTGGCCGAGCCCACGTCCTTGTCGACGAAGCCGCCCAGGGCCTTCTTCGCCACCTGCTCGGCCTGGCGCCACAGCGCCGGCTGCGGCGTCCAGCGCAGCGCCCCGTCGCAGGTGAAGGTGAACTGGCAGCCGGTGGAGAGCGCCGAGCCCTGGTAGACCACGCCGCAGACCGACTTGGGATAGGCCGGGTGACGCACCCGGTTCAGCACCACCTGGGCCACCGCCTCCTGGCCGCGCACCGGCTCGCGGGCGGCCTCGTAGTAGATCGCCTGGGTCATGCAGTGCAGGGCGCGCGCAGCGTCGTCGGCGCTGGCCTGCAGCACGAAGGGGCGCATCGGCCGGATCGGCAGGCCGGCGAACGGCCGCAGGTTGTTCAGCGCCACCGCGCCCTCGCCGGTCCGGGTGTCGAAGCCCAGGTCCGGCGCCTGGCCGAGGTCGAAGCTGGCCCAGCCGACCGGACGGCCCCAGCGATCGGCGCGGCGCAGCGCCGGGTCCAGCCGCCGCGCGATCGCCCGCGTGGCCGGGTCGAGCCGGGCGGCCTCGGCGTTCAACGCCTGGTCGGTGAGGTTGACGAATTCCAGGCGCGCCCCGGCCGGCCGCGCCTTGACCTCGGCGTCCGCGTGGCCCGGCGCGACCGCGACCAGCCACAGCCCCACCAGGGCCGCGACGAGGGCCAGGGTCGCCCAGAAACCTGCAAGGGTCCGTCTGTCGAGGCTCTGGAGGATCGCCGGTCTCTTTCCTGTTCGCGCCGTCGCCCTAGATACGTCCGGCGGCGTCGATGCGGCCGCAAGCCGGCCAAAAAATGAACAAGCGTCGCCGTTTATGGTCGTCTGCGGCAAGGCGGCCCAGCGTCATATCGCCGGTTGCGCCACACCGCCAGGGCTCCCATTCTGGCCACGCTTCACGGAACCCTGCAGACTTCATGCCGCGAGCCGCCTTCGTATGACGCCGTTCGAATGGCCGCTTTGGGTCGCGCCGCGCCGCGCCCCGCCGTTGTGGCAGGCCGCCCTGATCACCGTCACCGCCTTCGCCGGCGCCGTGCTGATACGGGGCCTGCTGCTGGGCTTCGACAACGCCTTCGGCCTGTCGTCGACCTATTTCCCGGCCCTGATCCTCGCCACCCTCTACGCCGGGCCCTGGTGGGGCTGGGGCTCCCTGACCGTGGTGATGGCGGTTGGCTGGTTCACCACCGTGGTGGTCACCGCGGTCGACCGGAACGGCGTGATCGCTCAGTTCGCCCTCTCGGGCGCGGCGACCGTCATGGTCGCCGGGGCCCTTCGCGAGACCCTGCTGCGGCTGGAGGAGGCCAAGGCGGCCGAAGCCAAGGTGCAGGCCGATCTCGTCGCCACCGAGCAGCGCTTCCGCATCCTGGCCGACAGCGCGCCGGTGCTGATGTGGGTCTCCAAGGTCGACGGCAGCCGCGAGTTCGTGAACCGCGCCTACCTGAACTTCCTCGGGCTGACCTACGAGGAGGCGCTGAAATTCGACTGGCGCGCGCTCATCCACCCCGACGACCTGGAACGGATCGGCGCCGAGGAGGCCCAGTCGGTGGCGGCCGGCGGCGACTTCATCTGGGAGGCGCGCTATCGCGCCGCCGACGGCGAATGGCCCTGGATCCGCTCGGTGTCCCAGCGGCGCTATGGGCCCGACGGCGCGCTGACCGGCTACATCGGCGTGGGCTTCAACGTCACCGATTCCAAGCAGGCCCAGGCGGACCTGACGCGGATCAACGACCTGCTGGCCGAGCGCGTGCAGGCGGCCCTGGTGGAGCGCGACGAGGCCGAGGCCGCCCTGCGCCGCGCCCAGAAGCTGGAGGCGGTGGGCCAGCTGACCGGCGGCGTCGCCCACGACTTCAACAACCTGCTGACCGTGATCACCGGGGCGCTCGACCTCATCCAGCGCCACCCGGGCGACGCGGCCCGGCGCGAGCGGATGATCGACGCCGCCCAGGGCGCGGCGCGGCGCGGCGAACGGCTGACCCAGCAGCTCCTGGCCTTCTCGCGCCGCCAGGCGCTGAAGCCCGAGCTGGTGCGGGTCGACGACCTGCTGGTCGACAGCGAACCCCTGCTGCGCCGCGCCGTGGGCGAGGCCGTGAGCCTGACCGTCGCCCCGGGCGCGCCGGGCGCCGTCAGCCGCGTCGACCCCAGCCAGTTCGAGGCGGCGATGATGAACCTGGTGGTCAACGCCCGCGACGCCACGCCGGGCGGCGGCCTCATCCGGGTGGAGACCGCGGTCCGCGCCCTGGCCGCCCGCGAGGCCGAGGACGCGCCGGCCGGCGACTATGTCTGCCTGTCGGTGCACGACACCGGCGAGGGCATGGACGCCGAGACCGTCGCCAAGGCGTTCGAGCCGTTCTTCACCACCAAGGAGCCCGGCCGCGGCACGGGCCTGGGCCTCTCCCAGGTCTACGGCTTCGCCCGGCAGAGCGGCGGCGCGGCGGTGATCGAGAGCGCCCGGGGGCACGGCGCGACCCTGCGCATCTACCTGCCCCTGGAGACCGCCGTCGCCGAGGCGCCCGAGGCCGCCGCCGCGCCGCAGGCGGCGCCGCGCGGGCCCGCCCAGCGGGTGCTGCTGGTGGAGGACGACGAGAGCGTCGGCGAGATGGTCGAGGCCATGCTGGTCGACCTGGGGCACGAGGTGCTGCGCGCCGAGGCCGCCGCCCCGGCGCTGGCCGTCCTGGAGCGGCCGGAACGCATCGACCTGATGATCACCGACCTGATCATGCCGGGCGGGATGAACGGGGTGGAGCTGGCCCGCGCGGCGGTCAACCTGCGGCCCGGCCTGCCGGTGATCCTGACCTCCGGCTACACCGGCGAGACCCTGGGCGCGGCCAACGAGGCGCCCTGGCCCCTGCTGCCCAAGCCCTACCCGTCCGAGGCCCTGGCGGCGATGATCGAGACGGTGATTGGCCAGGCCGCCTAGCCCGCCTCAACCCCTTCGTAGGAATTCGTGACTTGCGGTTTTCCAACGGCGGTCTATATGTGTCTCAAGGGTTTTGCTCCAAGTGAGCATAACTAACGCTAGGGAAGGACGATGCCTCTCCTGGCGTCTTTTTCGGACCGAGAAATGCTCATTTTGAGCATAAGGAGGATCCAGTGGCCGCCGACGGTTTCCAGCTTCCTTTCACCCCCGAGGTCGAGCGCGCGACCGCGCCGGTCTGGGACAAGGTCCAGGGCCATGTGACGCCCATGGAGTGGCGCGCCCAGGCCCCGCTGATCGACGCGATCAACCGGCTGAAGGCCGAAAAGGACGCGGTGATCCTGGCGCACAACTACATGACGCCGGAAATCTTCCACGGAGTCGGCGACTTCGTGGGCGACAGCCTCGCGCTGGCCAAGGAGGCCGCGAAGTCGAAGGCGAAGGTGATCGTCCAGGCGGGCGTCCACTTCATGGCCGAGACGTCCAAGGTGCTGTCGCCGGACAAGACCGTGCTGATCCCCGACCTGCGGGCCGGCTGCAGCCTCGCATCCTCGATCACCGGCGCCGACGTGCGGCTGATCAAGCAGCGCTATCCCGGCGTGCCGGTCGTGACCTACGTCAACACCACCGCCGAGGTGAAGGCCGAGACCGATATCTGCTGCACAAGCGCCAACGCCGTGCAGGTGGTCGAGGAAGCCGCCCGCCTGTTCGGGACCGACCGGGTGATCCTGATCCCCGACGAATTCCTGGCCCGCAACGTGGCGCGCCAGACGGACATCAAGATCATCGCCTGGCAGGGCCGCTGCGAGGTGCACGAGCGCTTCACGGCGGAAGACATCCTGGAGATCAAGGCCGCCTATCCGGGCGCCGAGGTTCTGGCCCACCCCGAATGCCCGGCCGAGGTGATCGAAGTCTCCGACTTCACCGGCTCGACCGCGGCGATGAATGACTACGTGCTCACCCGCAAGCCCAAGCGCGTGGTGCTGATCACCGAATGCTCCATGGCCGACAACGTCGCCGCCGACGCGCGCGGAACCGAGTTCGTGCGCCCCTGCAACCTTTGCCCGCACATGAAGCGGATCACGCTGGAGAACATCTACGAGGCGCTGCTCTACGGCCGCCACGAGGTGACCGTCGACCCGGCCGTCGCCGAGCGCGCGCGGCTGGCGGTTCAGCGGATGGTCGACCTGCCGCCGCCGGCGATTCCGGCGCGCTACGACCTGGTGAAGGCGCGCCACCACGTGGACGTGGAGTTGATCTGATGGGCCGCGTCGCTTCCGTCACCCTCGAGACCGTGGCGGCCGAGCCGATGGCCGCCGTCGAGGTGAAGACCGAGTTCGCGGGCCTGCCCGAAGCCATCCGCCAGGGGCTGGACGCGGTGTTCGACGTACTGGCCAACGGCGACTACGGCGAGCGGGGCGCGGCCACCGTCTACTACGGGCCCATGCCCAACACGACGGTGATGGACCTGCGGATCGGGGTGCGCCTGTCGACGCCGTTTCCCGGTCCGGTGACCGAGGTCGCCGCCTTCGAGACCCCGGCCGGCGACGTCGCCCACGCCGTCTACTTCGGCCCCTACGACCAGATGATGCAGGGCCACCAGGCCGCCAAGGCCGCCGCCCAGGCGGCGGGCCGCCAGCTCACCGGCGCGAGCTGGGAGGTCTATGGCGACTGGACCGAGAACCCGGACGAGCTGCGCACCGACCTCTTCTGGCAGTTGAAGGCGAAAGCCCATGGCTAGCCGCCTCCGTCATGACGGCGTGCTGATCGTCGGCGCGGGGCTGGCGGGCCTCTCCGCCGCCCTGGCCTGCGCGCCCCGCAAGGCCCTGGTGCTGACCGAGGCGCCGCTCAGCCACGGCTGTTCCTCGGCCTGGGCGCAGGGCGGCATGGCCGCGGCGCTGAGCGAGGGCGACACCGCCGAGCAGCACGCCGCCGACACCGTCGCCGCCGGCGCGGGCCTGGTGGACGCCGCCATGGCGCGCCTGCTGACCACCGAGGGCCCCGAGGCCGTGCGCGCGCTGGCGGCCCTCGGCGCGCCCTTCGACCGCACCGCCGACGGCGCCTTCGCCCAGAGCCTGGAGGCCGCCCACTCGCGGCCCCGGGTGGCGCGGGTGAAGGGCGACCAGGCGGGTGCGGCGATCATGCAGGCGCTGGCCGCCCATGTGCTGGCCCAGCCGCATGTCACCGTGCGCGACGGCCACCGCCTGCGCGGCCTGCTGCAGGACGCCGACGGCCGGGTGCGCGGGGTGGTCGCCGAGCATGAGGGCGCGCTGATCGAGATCACCGCCAGCGCCGTGATCCTGGCCACCGGCGGCATCGGCGGCCTCTACGCGCAGACCACCACGCCGGCCGAGCTGAAGGGCGAAGGCCTGGCGCTGGCCGCCCTCGCCGGGGCGCTTATCGCCGACCCCGAGTTCGTCCAGTTCCACCCGACCGCCATCGACATCGGCCGCGATCCGGCGCCGCTGGCCACCGAGGCCTTGCGCGGCGAAGGCGCGGTGCTGGTGGACGCCGAAGGCGAGCGGTTCATGGCCCGCTACTCCAACCAGGCCGAACTCGCCCCGCGCGACGTGGTGGCCCGCGCCATCCATGCCGAGCGGGCGGCCGGCCGCGGCGCCTTCCTCGACGCCCGAGAGGCGGTGGGCGAGGCCTTCCCGCACGAGTTCCCGGCGGTGTTCGCCGCCTGCCTGTCCGGCGGGATCGATCCGCGCGTCCAGCCGATCCCGGTCGCGCCGGCCTGCCACTACCACATGGGCGGGATCGCCACCGACGCCGACGGCCGCACGACGCTCCCCGGCCTCTACGCCGCCGGCGAATGCGCCGCGACTGGCGTGCATGGCGCCAACCGCCTGGCCTCCAACTCGCTCCTGGAAGCCGCCGTCTTCGGAGCCCGCGCCGGGCGCGCGGCCGCCGCCGAGATCGAGCCGGGGCCCGCGCGGCTGGTGCGCCTGGTGACGCCCGCCCTGCCCGCCGCCGACCTGGCCGAGCTGCGCCGCGCCATGAGCCGCGAGGCCGGCGTGGTGCGCGACGCGCAAGGCCTCGGCCGCCTGCTGGACCTGATCGACGCGCTGGAAGCGGCCCATGGCCGCGCGGCGCCCCTGGTCGCCGCCCGCCTGGTGGCCGCGGCCGCCTCGGCCCGGCGCGAGAGCCGCGGCGGCCATTTCCGCAGCGACTTCCCACTGACTGACGCCGACCCGCGCCGCACCTTCATCCGCTGGGCCGACCTGATGCCCGCCGCCTGGAAGATCGCCGCAGAGTGACCCAAAACCGATGATCGAGCCGCTTCCCGACCTGCTCATCGCGCCGGTGGTCCGCGCCGCGCTCACCGAAGATCTCGGCCGCGCCGGCGACGTCACCGCCCAGGCCTGCGTGCCGGCCGACGCGCGGCTGAAGGCGGTGTTCGCCGCTCGCAAGGCGGGCGTGGTCTCGGGCCTCGCCTGCGCGCGTCTGGCCATCGCCCAGATGGACCCGAGCGCCGACTTCCGCGCCGTCGTCGAGGACGGCGACACCCTGGGGCCTGGCGACAAGCTGGCCTGGGTCGACGCCAACGCCCGCGCCCTGTTGTCGGCGGAGCGCACGGCCCTGAACCTGCTGGGCCGGCTCTGCGGCATCGCCACCCTGACCGCGCAATACGTCCACGCCATCGAGGGGACCGGCGCCCTGATCGTCGACACCCGCAAGACCACGCCCGGCCTGCGCGCCCTCGAGAAGTACGCCGTGCGCTGTGGCGGCGGGGTCAACCATCGCTTCGGCCTGGATGACGCCATCCTGATCAAGGACAACCACATCGCCGCCTGCGGCTCGGTGGGCGAGGCGGTGCGCCGCGCCAAGGCCGCCGCCGGTCACCTGATGAAGGTCGAGGTCGAGATCGATGGCCTCCCCCAGCTCGAGGAGGCCCTGAAGTACGGGCCCGACGTGGTCATGCTGGACAACTTCACCCTGGAAGACCTAGCCGAGGCCGTGAAGCGCACCGCCGGCCGCGCGACGCTGGAAGCGTCCGGCGGCGTGAACCTGGAGACCGTCCGCGCCATCGCCGAGACCGGCGTCGACGTGATCAGCGTGGGCGCCCTCACCCACTCGGTCGGCGTACTGGATATCGGCCTCGACGCGGCTTGATCGCGCCGAGCTGACCCAGCGATAGGCTTGCCGAGCGCCGAACGCCGGTCCACCGTATTATCAACGATAAGGGAGGATCGGCGATGAACGTGGCGCCGAAGTTCGAGAGTAGCGCGCAGTCCGCGCGCATGGCCGATGTCCTGCGCCGCCAGAAGGCCGCGCACATCCGCGACGGCGCGCCCAGCGCCGAGGTGCGGATCGCCCGGATCGACAAGGCCATCGGCCTGCTGGTCAAGCACAATGACGCCATCGTCCAGGCGCTGATGGTCGACTTCGGCTCCCGCGCCCCGGCGGTCAGCGGCATCACCGACGTGGGCGGCTCCATCGGGCCGCTGAAGCACGCCAAGGCCCACCTGCGCAGCTGGATGAAGACCGAGAAGCGCACGCCGACGCCGGCGATCCTCGGCCTGTTCGGCGCCAAGGCCGAGATCCGCTACCAGCCCAAGGGCACGGTGGGGATCATCAGCCCCTGGAACTTCCCGGTGAACCTGACCTTCGCGCCCCTGGCCGGGGTGCTGGCGGCGGGCAATCGGGCGATGATCAAGCCGTCGGAATATACGCCCGCCACCTCGGAGCTGATGGCGCGGATGTTCGCCGAGGTCTTCGACGAGGAGGAGATCGCGGTCTTCCCGGGTGGACCGGAGGTGGGCCAGGCCTTCTCCGAGCTCCCCTTCGACCACCTGATCTTCACCGGCGCGACGTCCATCGCCCGCCACGTGATGAAGGCCGCCGCCCAGAACCTGGTGCCGCTGACGCTGGAGCTCGGCGGCAAGAGCCCGGTGATCCTCGGCAAGTCGGCCGACTACGCCACCAGCGCCGCGCGGATCATGGCCGGCAAGACGCTGAACGCTGGCCAGATCTGCCTGGCCCCCGACTACGTCCTGGCTCCGGCCGACCAGGTCCAGACCTTCGGCAAGGAGGCCCGGGCCGCGGTGGGGTCGATGTTCCCGACCATCAAGGACAACCCCGACTACACCTCGGTGATCGCCGAGCGGCACTACGAGCGGATCAAGGGCTATGTGGACGACGCCCGCGCCAAGGGCGCCGAGGTGGTCGAGATCAATCCGGCCGACGAGGACTTCAGCCAGCAGGAGCACCGCAAGATCCCGCCGACCCTGATCCTCAACCCCACCGACGAGATGAAGGTGATGCAGGAGGAGATCTTCGGCCCCGTCCTGCCGGTGATGACCTACAGGAGCGTCGACGAGGCGATCGCCTATGTGAACGCCCACGACCGCCCGCTCGGCCTCTACTACTTCGGCGCCGACGCCGACGAGGAGGCCAAGGTGCTGAACCGCACGACCTCCGGCGGGGTCACGGTCAACGACGTGATCTTCCACGTGGCCCAGGAAGACCTGCCGTTCGGCGGCGTGGGCCCGTCCGGCATGGGCAGCTACCATGGCCTCGACGGCTTCAGGGAGTTCAGCCATCGCAAGGCGATCTACCGCCAGCTGAAGAAGGACCTGGGCGTGATGAAGGCCCTGCGCCCGCCCTACGGCGAAGCGGTGAAGAAGCTGCTGGCGGCCCAGGTCAAGCCCTAGGCGGCCAGTGGCGGCCTCGGGCTGGCGGCCGGGCGGGCGCCGGCGGCTGGCAGTTCGACCTCGAAGGTGAAATGCGCGCCCTCGCCGGGCTTCGAGCGGCCGTCGAGGCGCCCGCCGAGCTCCCGGGCGATCTTCGAGGCCACCGCCAGGCCGACCCCGGCGCCGCCGAAACGGCGCGTCGAGCTGTCGTCCGATTGGGTGAAGCTGGCGAACAGGGTCGCCTTCTCGGCCTCGTCGAAGCCGATGCCGGTGTCGGAGACGTCGAACCGATAGGTGTCGCCCGCCAGGCGGGTCACGCCCAGCCGGATTTCCCCGCGCTCGGTGAACTTCACGGCGTTGGACAGCAGGCAGTTCAACACCCGCTCCACGCGCGCGGCGTCGCCGCGCACCGAGATCTCGGCTTCGGGCGGGATGTCGGTCGCGAACCGCACCCCCTTCTTGCGGGCGGCGGCGGCGTGGTCCTCGGCGATCACCCGCACCTCGTCGCCGAGGTCGAACGCCCAGTCCGTGGCGGGCTTGTCCTCGACCTCCGCGGCCCGGGACAGTGTCAGCAGGTTGCCGATCAGCCCCTCCAGGTCCGCCGCTGAGTTGCGGATGATCCCCAGCATGCCCTGCTGACGGTCGTTGAGCCCGCTCATCCCCAGGGCCGCGGCCATGCCGAGCACGCCGTTCAGCGGGGTCAGCATCTCGTGGCTCATGTTGGCCAGGAAGGTGGTCTTCGCGCGCTCGGCCGCCTGGACGCGTTCCAGGGCGTCGGCCACGCGCGCCGCCGCGGCACGCTCGGTTTCGCGTTGCCGCAGGACGCGCCGCACCGATCGCAGGGCGATGAGAACGGCGAACACCAGCACGATCGCCGAGCCCAGGATCAGGGTGATGCGTCCGTTCACCAGGGCGGCGCTCCAGAGTTGCGCGCGGGCGCTGAGCTCGTCGCTCTCGAAACGCCTCAGGGTCTGGAAGTCGCGCCGCATGACCTCGATCGCGACCTGGTCCTGGACGCTGTCCCAAACGGGCCTGCGGCCGGCCTTCACCGCCGCGATCTGCGGTTGGGCGACCTTATCCTCCCAGGTCTCCGCGCGGCTGATGATGTCCTCGACCGTCGCACGCACGTACGGTGGGTCGTCGGCGGTGAAGGCTCGCAGCCTGGGCGTCGCGGCCTCGAAACGGCTCACGCCGTCGTCGTGGATCTTCAGCGCCTTGGCGTCGCCGTCGATGAGGAACCCGCGCAGGGCGCTGTCGGCGTCCAGCGCAGCCTCGAACATCCGCGAATAGAGCTGCAGCTCCGAGCGGGCCTCGCCGTCGGCGACGTCGATCCTTTGCAGGTTGTCGATCACCGCCCAGACGATCACCGTCTGGGCCAGAACGGCGACCACCAGGGCGCCGATCCCGGTCGCGAGTTCCCGAAAAATCTTCCGGCCTGTCGAGCGCATAAGCCCTCCAATTTCGAGGGCCGAGGCTAATCGGCGAGCCTTAACGCGGGGGGCAGAAGCCCTGCGGCACAGCGTCTCCGGAAATCTACGGGGGCTAAAGATGCGCCTCGGCCGGGATCACGGTCTCGCCGTCCTTCTTCGAAGCCTGGGCGCCCATCATGCTGCGGTCGCGCATCGGCAGGTTGGGGATCAGCAGGGTGACGACCAGGGCCGCCGCGACCACATAGATGCCCAGGAAGAAGACGTCGGTGATGGCGTCGGAGATGATCACCCGGATCGGCTCCGGCACCAGGGGCGCCGCGCCCGGATGGGCCGCGCCGCCCATCGCCCGCAGCTTGCCCACGTCGACGCCGGGCATGATCTTGCCGAGGCCCGCGTTGAGGTTGGCGGTCAGGAAGGTGCCGAAGATCGCCACCCCCATGGTCGAGCCGATCTGGCGGAAGAACTGGCTGGAGCTGGTCACCACGCCCAGCTGATTGAGCGGCATGGCGTTCTGGATGGCGAGCGCGAACAGGCTCTGGCCGGGCCCCAGGCCGATGCCTAGCACCAGCATCCGCCAGGCGAGGTCGAGGCGGCTGGTCTCGGCGGTCATGCGGCTGAGCAGCCAGATGCCGGCGAAGGTCACCACCAGGCCGCCGATCATCAGCGCCTTGTACTTGCCGCTCTTGCTGACCATCCGCCCGGAGACGATGGAGGAGCCGAAGATGCCGACCATCAGCGGCAGGGTCGAAAGCCCGCTGGTGGTCGCCGCCACGCCCTGCCCCAGCTGCTGGAACAGCGGCAGGAACGCCACCGTGCTCATGAATGACATGGAGACCAGGAACCCCGCCAGGTTGGCGGTGGAGAACACCCGGTTCTTGAACAGCTCGATCGGCAGGATCGGGTCGGAGGCGAACCGTTCGGCGAAGATGTAGGCGATGAGGCCCGCCAGCGAGCCCGCGAACAGGTCGATCTCCTGCGGCGAGGTCCAGGCGTACTGGTGGCCGCCGAAGGTCAGCGCCAGCAACAGCGGCACCACCGTGGCGATGATCAGGGCCGCGCCGATGAAGTCGATCTTGCCCTTCGCCTGGTGGCTCATCTTCGGCATCTTCACGATGATCATGAACAGCGAGAGCAGCGACAGCGGCAGGTTCAGGTAGAAGACCCAACGCCAGCCGGCGACCAGGTGGCCGGCCAGGGTCACCGTGCCGTGGTCGGTGAAATAGCCGCCGATCAAGGGGCCGATGGTGCTGGAGAGCCCGAACACCGCCCCGAACAGGCCGCCGATCTTGCCCCGCTCGCGCGGCGGATAGAGGTCGCCGATGATCGCGAAGGCGGTGGTGAACAGCGCCCCGCCGCCGATCCCCTGGATGGCGCGGAAGACGATCAGCTGCACCATGCCGCCGCCGATCAGCGGCAGGGATCCGAACTCGCCGGACAGGCCCGAGAGCCAAGATCCCGCCAGGAAGAAGGTGATGCCGGCCAGCAGGATCGGCTTGCGCCCGAACAGGTCGCCCAGCTTGCCCCAGATCGGCACCATGACGGTGGACGATAGCAGATAGGCCGTGGTCACCCAGGAATAGAGCGCCAGGCCGTTCAGCTCGGCGATGATCCGCGGCATGGCCGTGGCCACAATCGTCTGATCGAGCGCCGACAACAGGAAGACGATCGCGACGCCCCACAGCGTCACGCGTTTTTCGATCTCGGTGAATTCCCGCGCCACGGAACCTCGCCCCCCTGCTCCGAATCCCAGGCGGTATAAACTAGGTACGGTGTACGGAGTTACAAGGCCGAGTGTCGCACGCGATAGGCATTTCCGCCTCCCCTTGTCGGAGGAGCGCGTTTCTAGGGCTTCGGCGCCGCGTTCGGGTCGGCGATCCCGTGGCCCACCACCTCGCCGCTGGCCAGGACGTGGCCCTCCATGGCCTTGGTCATGGCCGCGTAGTCGCCCTTGGCTTCGTCCGGCAGGGTGGCGTCGAGGGCGAAGACCTCGAAGTGATAGTCGTCCCCCGGCCCCGGCGGGGTGCGCGGGCCGGTATAGGGTTGCGAGGCGCCCTTGTAGTTCGGGCCGTAGGACGAGCCGGGCGGATTGCCGGTCGGCGCCATGCCGGGCTCCAGCCGGGTGACCCCGGCCGGGATGTTGAACAGCGTCCAGTGCAGGACCGGCGCGCCCCGCGCGATCAGCGTGTTGTCCTGCAGGATGATCGCATAGGACTTCGTACCCGCCGGCCCCGGGGTCCAGCCCAGGCCCGGGAAGGTGTTGGTGCGGTATTGCGTGTTCTCGAACGGGATCTGCTCGCCGCTCCTGAAGGCCGGCGTCGTCACGGCGAGCCTGCCCTTGGCGGGCATCAGGTCCAGCGCCGTGCGCGCCTCGGCGTCGCCGGGGTTCGCGCGGTGGACCTGGCCGAGCGCCGGCGCGGCCGCCAGGCCCAGCGCCATCGTCCCCAGCAGCGCCGGCGCGAACAGCTTTCGGATTTCAACGTCCCGGCCCATGGTCTCGTCCCTCCGGTTTCCAATCGTTATGTAGCCTGACCTCCTATCGCTTCACCGCCTCACCCGAAAGACTCCACGATCCCGAACATGCTGCTGTTCATCCTCGCCTACCTGGGCGGCGCCCTGACCATCGTCAGCCCCTGCATCCTGCCGGTGCTGCCCTTCGTCTTCGCCCGCGCCGACCGGCCGTTCGTGAAGAGCGGCCTCCCTCTGCTGGCCGGCATGGCGGTGACCTTCGCGGCCGTCGCCAGCCTGGCGGCGGTGGGCGGCGGCTGGGCGGTGCAGGCCAACAGCTGGGGCCGGATCATAGCCCTCGTCGTGCTGGCGGCGTTCGGCCTCTTGCTGCTGTTCCCGGGCCTCGCCGACCGGGCGACCCGGCCGCTGGTTGCGCTGGGCGCGCGGCTGAGTGAGCGCTCGTCGCAGGACGGCGGCGCCGGCGCCTCGCTCCTGTTGGGCGTCGCCACGGGCTTGCTCTGGGCGCCCTGCGCCGGGCCGATCCTGGGCCTGGTGCTGACCGGGGCCGCGCTGCAGGGCGCGAGCGTCGCGACCTCGTTGCTTCTGCTGGCCTACGCCGCCGGCGCCGCGACCTCGCTGGCGCTCGCCCTGCTGGTCGGCGGGCGGGTATTCGCGGCGATGAAGCGGTCCCTGGGCGCCAGCGAATGGGTGCGTCGCGGCCTGGGCGTGGTGGTGCTGGTCGCCGTCGCCGCCATCGCCCTCGGCTTCGACACCGGCGCGCTCACCCGGCTGTCGCTGGCCAGCACGTCGAAGCTGGAACAGGGCCTGCTGGACCGCCTGGGCGTTGGGCCGAAGAATTCCGCCGCCGTGGCCGAGGGCGCGCCCCTGCCGGTCGAGGGCCAGATGCCGTCGCTGGCCGGCGCCACGGCGTGGATCAACTCTCCGCCGCTCACCCGCGAAGGCCTGAGGGGCAAGGTCGTTCTGGTCGACTTCTGGACCTACTCCTGCATCAACTGCCTGCGCTCCCTGCCCTACGTCCAAGCCTGGGCGAAGAAATACGCCGACAAGGGCTTGGTGGTGATCGGCGTCCACGCGCCGGAGTTCGCCTTCGAGCACGACCTGGCCAACGTCCGCCGCGCGGTGAAGGACCTGGGGATCGCCTACCCGGTGGCGGTCGACAACGACGATGCGATCTGGAACGGCTTCCACAACAGCTACTGGCCGGCCCACTACTTCATCGACGGCCAGGGCCGCATCCGCGCCCATCACTTCGGCGAGGGCGACTACGACGGCTCCGAGCGGGTCATCAAGCGCCTCTTGGCCGAGAACGGCGCGACCGGCCTGACGGGCGGCCTGGCGGACGCCAAGGGCGCGGGGGCCATGGCCGCGGCCGACGTCCACGACCAGCTCTCGCCGGAAACCTACCTCGGCTACGAGAAGGCGGTCGGCAACACCAACCGCGACGGCCTGATCCACGACCGGCGGACCGACTACGCCCCGGTGGCGCCGAGCCTGCGCAACCACTGGACCTATGACGATGTCTGGACCGTCGGCGCCGAGCGCGCCGTCTCCGGCGTGCCGGACGCCGGCATCGTCTACCGCTTCCACGCCCGCGACCTGCACATGGTGCTGGGGCCCGGTCCAGGCGGCAAGCCGGTGCGGTTTCGGGTGCGGCTGGACGACAAGGCGCCCGGCGCCGACGCGGGGGCCGACGTCGCCGCCGACGGGACCGGCGTGGTCACCACCCAGCGCCTCTATCAGCTGGTCCGCCAGAAGGGCCCGGTGAAGGACCGCACCTTCTGGATCGACTTCCTGGACCCAGGCGTCGAGGCCTTCGCCTTCACCTTCGGCTAATTCCTCCCCTTTTGGGGGAGTTGGCCCAAAGGGCCGGAGGGGGTCATCAACGCGGATTGGAGACCCCCTCAGTCAGCTTTGCTGACAGCTCCCCCGAAGGGGAGCAATTCCGTCAGGCCTGGCGGCGCACGGCCATAGGGCCGAAGTGGCCGCGGTATTCGGCCGGCGTCATGCCGGTGGCGCGCTTGAAGAGGCCGCGGAAGAAGGCCACGTCGTCGTATCCCACCGCCGTGCTCACCGCCTGAATCGGCTGGGTCTCGCGCTCGATCATCGCCTTGGCGGTCTCGATCCGCACGGCCTGCAGATAGGCGGCCGGGTGGCGGCCGGTGGCGGCCTTGAACCGCCGCGCGAAGGTGCGCAGGCCCAGGCCCGCCTGCCGCGCCAGCACCTCGGTGGCGACGTCCTCGCGGAACGAGGCCTGGATGTAGGTCTCGGCCTGGCGGATGCGGTCGTCGTCGTGCGGCGGCGACAGCGGCAGCATGGCGTAGCCGGTCTGGTGGGTGCGCGGCATCGGCAGCAGCAGCGCCTTGGAGCACTGCACGGCCGTCTCGTGGCCGCACAGCTTCTCGACCAAGTACAGGCTGACGTCGATGGCGGCGTAGACCCCGCCGGAGCACAGCACCCGAGCATCCTCGGTGACCAGCAGGTCCGGCCGCCAGTTCACCTTCGCATAGCGCTCGGCGAAGTGGTCCGCGATGGCCCAATGGGTGGTGCCGACCCGCCCGTCCAACAGGCCGGCGGCCGCCAGGTAGCCTGAGCCCATACAGGCGCCGGCGATGTAGGCGCCGCCCTCGTACTGGTCCCGCAGCCAGGGCAGCAGGGCGCTGTTACGGGCGAGCGCGCCGTCCCAGTCCAAGCCGGAGGTCGGCACGATGACGATGTCGCTACGGGTCACGTCGGCCATCGCCTTGGCGGGCGTCAGGTCGATGCCGCAGGGGCTGCGCACCGTGGCGCCGTCGAGCGAGACGGTGGTGACGCGGAAGGCCGGCGCCTCAGGCTGGGCATGCAGGGTCTGCCACAGGGCGCCGGCCGAGTGGAAGATCTCCACCGGCATGATCGCGGTCGACGACAGGCCGTCGTCGAACAGCACCACCGTCACGTCCAGCGGTTCGACCGGCGCGGCGACGGGGCGCATCTGGTCATTGGCGGGCATGAACATTCAGGCCATCCCTTCTGCGGACTTCGCCGTCGGGGGAGCAGCGGCTTCAGTCTTCATAACGGCGTTCCTTATCAGAAAGCCGGCGAACTTGCCCAAGCGGAAGCACAGCCGGAAGGCGGCGATCCGGACAACCGACAGGGGTGATCGCGACACGCCGTTCGCCGGGCGTCAGGCCGGCTGGAGGCCCGCCGCGAGCCGCCGAGCCGCCGCCTCCACGTCGCGGCGGCGCTGCCCCATCAGCCCGTCCAGGCGGCGTTTGCAGGCCTCCAGCACCTGGGGCGGCGCGATCTCGGGCCGGCCCGACTGGAAGGGCGGGGCCGGCGCATATTCGAGCGCCAGTTGCACCAGCTCGGCGGTCTCCACGCCCGCCAGCTCGGCCAGCACCGTGAAGGCGAAGTCCAGGCCCGCGGTCACGCCGCCGCCGGTGATCACATGGCCGTCGCGCACCACGCGGCCCTCGTCGACGATCGCGCCGAACGGGACCAGCAGCTCGCGCCAGGCCCAGTGGCAGGCGGCGCGCTTGCCGGTCAGGAAGCCGGCGGCGGCCAGGATCAGCGAGCCGGTGCAGACCGAGGTCAGATACTTCGCGCCCGCGCCCAGCCGGCGAATCTCCGCCATGAAGGCCTCGTCCAGCAAGGCCGAAGTGGCCCCGAAGCCGCCGGGGACCATCAGCAGGTCGCAACGCTCCACCGCCGTCAGGTCGGCCAGGTCCGCGAACACCAGCCCCTCGGCGGCGATGTCGGCGCCGCCCATGGAGGCCACGGTGACGCGCCCGCCCGGCAGGCGGCTCAGCACCTGGTGCGGGCCGGTGAAGTCCAGGTGGGTGACGTCCGGGTAGAGCGGGATGACGATGTCGAAGACGGCGGCCATGGCGGCGGCTCCTGACGGAAAACAGCGTTTGACGAAACGACCATGCCCCGGCTAGCGTCTGGCAGAAATGACATTCTTCCCTCAGTTCATGCCATGACCCGCCAGATCGCCGTCGTCGTCTTCCCCGGCTTCCAGATCCTCGACGCGACCGGCCCGATCGCCGCCTTCGAGATCGCCGCGCGCTACAGCCCCGGCGCCTATGCCCTGCGCATGCTGGCCCCGGAGGCCGGCGAGGTGGCGAGTTCCTCCGGCGTGCGCCTGGCCGCCGAGGCGCTCCAGGACGGGCCATGGGACACGGTGGTGGTCTCCGGCGGCGAGGGCACCCGCGCCTTCCTCGAGCTGGAGCCGGCCATCGCCTGGCTGAGGGCCCAGGGCCGCACGGCGCGGCGGATGGCCAGCGTCTGCTCCGGCGCCTATCTGCTGGCCGAGGCGGGACTGCTCGACGGCAAGCGGTGCACCACCCACTGGGGTCGCTCCGACCACTTCCAGCGGCGCTATCCGAAGGCGCGGCTGCAGGCCGACCGCATCTTCGTGCGCGAGGGCGACGTCTGGACCTCGGCCGGCATCACCGCGGGCATCGACCTGGCCCTGGCGCTGATCGAGGACGACCTGGGCGAGGAGGTCGCCCGGCGCGTGGCCCAGCAGCTGGTCGTCCACCAGCGCCGGCCGGGTGGCCAATCGCAGTTCTCCGCCCTGCTGGACATGGGCGGGCCCAATGGCCGCTTCGCGGGGCTGATGGACTGGGTCCGCGAGCGCCTGGCCGAGCCGTTGGGCGTCGAGCGTCTGGCCGACCGGGCGGCCATGAGCCCGCGCCACTTCTCTCGCGCCTTCGTGGCCGAGATGGGCGTGACGCCGGCCAAGGCCATCGAGCGCCTGCGCCTCGAGGCCGCCCGCGCGCGGGTGGAAGGCGGCCACGAGCCCATCGACCGGGTGGCGGCCCAGGCGGGCTTCGGCGACCCGGAGCGGATGCGCCGCGCCTTCCTGCGCGCCTTCGGCCAACCGCCCCAGGCGCTACGCCGCGCCGCGCGCGTCTAGGTCGGCGCCGCCTACGCCCGCTTGACGTCGGCCAGGCGCTCGACCTGGCCCTTGAGCAGGCGGATCGCCTCGTTCTGGCGCTTCAGCAGCTCCAGCATCTGCTTCTCGCGCATGGCGTCGACCTTGTCGTGCAGGTGCATGATTTCCAGCTCGGCGCGCAGGTTGACGACATAGTCGTGCTCGGCCGCCTCGCGGTCGCGGGCGGCGGCGCGGTTCTGGCTCATCATGATCACCGGCGCCTGGATGGCGGCCAGCATCGACAGCATCAGGTTCAGGAAGATGAACGGATAGGGATCGAAGACGGTCTTGCCCTTGGTGAGCAGGTTCCAGCTCATCCAAACCGTCAGGAAGACCGCGAAGGCGATGATGAAGCCCCACGAGCCGCCGACCGCCGCCACCTGGTCGGCCAGCCGTTCGCCGAAGGTGCGGTGGTCATGCCGCAACGCCTTGTCGACATTGGTCGGCGTCTCGTTGGCGATCAGGTCGATGACGCTGCGCTGGACGTCGTTGAGGTCTTCGTAGGCGCAGCTCAGCAGCTGCCGCGAAAGTTCCTGATGCGCGTTGTTCGCCATCGCCGCCTGGTCCCCGGAAAGTGAGGGCCGCAGGCTGGCGGGGAAGCCCCGGCGGCGCAAGCCGCCTTGGGCGTTAGAGACGGCGCAAGCCGCACGATCTCCCTGCCATCATGGCCGGGACAAGCCCGGCCATGACGTCCCCACAACTAAATCAAAGCTGCTGCTGGGCTTTCTTACCTGCCATCAGGAGTCGCCGGCCGGGGCGCGGTCGGCGACGGGCTCGCCCGCCCGGTCGGCGGAGGCGGCGGCCGGCGGCACGTTGAGGTGCGGCGCGGCCTTCGCCTCGGCGGTCTTGGACTCGGCGGCCTGGACGGCCAGGGGCGCGGTCAGCGGGCCGCCGCTGGCGGTGGTCACCTCAGCGGTCTTTTCCAGCACCGCGCCCGCCAGGCGCAGGTTGGCGGCCGGGCTCATCGGCAGGGCGGCGGTCATAACGCCCGCCGCCTCGGGCCGCGCGACCGGCGCATGCGGGTTGACCCGATAGAAGACGTGCAGGCCCACCTGGGCGACGCGCAGCATCTGGGCGCCCCACAGCGGCTGGACCCCCAGGGCGTGGAAGTGGGTGGCGTTGCCGATGCCGGCCGCCAGGGCCACGCCGGACAGGGCGCGCTCGGCCACCTTGCGGGCCTTGTCCCAGGCGTCGGCCTCCAGGCCGTGACGCATGGAGCCGTCGCAGGCGAAGCTGAACTGGCAGCCGTGGGTCGCCGCGCCCTGGAAGACCACGCCGCAGACGGTCTTGGGGAAATTCGGGTTGGCCAGCCGGTTCATCACCACCTGGGCGACGGCGGCCTGGCCGCGCGGGGCCTCGCCGCGGGCTTCGAAATAGACCGCCTCGGTCAGGCAATCGAGGTCGCGGGCACCGTCCAGGGCCGTGCCGTGCCGGCCGCCGGTCAGCGGCTGGCGCGCGTCCGGTCGTCCGGGCCAGGTCTGGGTCGTTCCGACGCTCCCGTCGGCGCCGTAGACGTCATGCGCGCGGGCCAGCCGTACGGCGGCCGGATCCATCTGTCCGATTTCGCGCTGCAACATGGTTTCCGACAGGGCGCCGCCCGCCGCGTGGGCGATCCGCACCGCCCGCTGGTGGTCGGAAATGGTCTGCGCCATCCCCGCCGTCAGATATCCCGCGCCCAGGCCCAGAGCGATTCCGGAACCCATCAAAGCAGCGCCCAACGGCCCGCGCAACGCTGCGCGCGCCTTAAGAACTGAAATCAAAACAAGCGTGTCCTGCGCGACGAGGGCGACGATGCCCCCCGACATGATCGCCGCGGCCGCCCCTGCTCATGCTGGCGGTGGCCGCTGGCTCGCCTGGCCCGGACTCGATGGGGCCACGCGATCGGCAATGGTGAAGAAGGTATGAACAGGTTTTGGCCGTTTGGCAAGCTTATATTGCGTTGCAACATAAGAACGGCGTCATCCATCGAGATGTCCTGTTGCGGGAAACAGGGCTTAAGGCCCGCAAATCACGGGCCAAACTTGGGAGGGCTCAGCTTCGTCTGAAGGGGTCTTCGGAACCTCCGGCGTAGCCTGCCGTTTGTCTCGCCGACATATCCGGAGGAGACCCAAGCCATGCGTAAGAGCTTCACCCTGATCGTCGTCGCCGGTGCGCTGATGGCGCTGGGCGCCTGCGCGACCAACACCGAGGAAAAGGCCGGCGCCGGCGCCGTCGCGGGCGCGGTGGTGGCCGGCCCGGTGGGCGCGGCGGTCGGCGGCGCGGCGGGCGCCGTGGCCGGCCACGTGCAGGAGGACGCCTCCAAGCCGCACAACTGATCGGCGACTGAAACGAACGCGGAT
>JAFEDM010000427.1 GCA_018241625.1 Pseudomonadota bacterium
AGGATCATGGTGATCGCCGCCGTCAGCGTCGTCTTCCCATGGTCAACGTGACCGATCGTGCCAATGTTGCAGTGCGGCTTGTTGCGTTCGAATTTCTCTTTGGCCATCGGGGTCCTACGGGCGTTGCTTCTAGTGGATGTTGAACTCTGGAGCGGGTAGCGGGAATCGAACCCGCATATTCAGCTTGGAAGGCTGCTGCACTACCATTGTGCTATACCCGCCGATCGATATTCCTCGTCCTGTCGCCGCTCCGAGTGCGTGGTGGGGGAAGTAGGACTCGAACCTACGAAGGCGTACGCCAGGGGATTTACAGTCCCCCCCCTTTGCCGCTCGGGACATTCCCCCTCGCGCTCGGAGCCGGGTCAGGGCCTTTGAACAAAAGGCTTCCGCTGCCGGATGCGAGGGGCTTAAGAGCGCCGAACGCAGGGTCCTTGCGGCGGAAGCCCGTCTAGGGCCCCAATTTGGAGCGCGTCTTATAGTGGCCTCGTCCAGCGAACGCAACGACGCCCGGCGGGGCCGGAATCGTCATGGCCACGGAGGGTTTCGCGCCGGCCATCCGCCGAGGGGCTCGAAGGGGGGAAAAGGGGGCGGACAAGGCGGTGGCGACGACTGGATCTGGGGCTGGCATCCGGTGGAGGCGGCGCTCGGCAATCCGCGCCGCGAGGCCGCGCAGCTGATCCTGGCCACCCCCGAGCGGGCCCGCCAGATCGAGGCGCGATTCGGCCGCCAGCCGGCCCTGCAGGAGGCCGACAACCAGCGCCTGGCCCAGACCCTGCCGCAAGGCGCCGCGCACCAGGGTGTGGCCCTGAAGGGTCCCTCGCCCGACGACGCGGCGCTCGGCGACTTCGAGCCCACGCGCGGCGCGGTGCTCCTGATGCTGGACCAAGTGACCGATCCGCAGAACGTCGGCGCCATCCTGCGCTCCGCCGCCGCCTTCGGGGCCAAGGGCGTGATCCTGCAGGACCGCCATGCGCCGAAGCTCTCGGGCGCCTTGGCCAAGGCCGCCGCCGGCGCCGTGGACGCCCTGCCGGTCGCCCGGGTGGTCAACCTGTCCCGCGCGCTCGACGAACTCGCCGACGCCGGCTGGCGGGCGGTGGGCCTGGCCGGCGAGGCCGAGCACGACCTCGCCCAGGCGCTGGACGGCGCGCCCACCGTCCTCGTCATGGGCTCGGAGGGCGAGGGCCTGCGCCGGCTGGTGGCCGACCACTGCGAGGAACTGGCCCGCATCCCGATGCCGGGCGGCTTCGAGAGCCTGAACGTCTCCGCCGCCGCCGCCGTGGCGCTTTACGAAGCCACGCGGCCGAGGAGCTAGATGCCGTCACTGCACGAGCTTTTCACGCCTGGCGCTGTGGCGGTCTTCTTCCAGGTGGTGTTCATCGACCTGGCGCTGGCCGGGGACAACGCTGTCGCGGTCGGCATGGCGGCGGCGGGCCTGCCGCAGCACCAGCGCCGCCGGGCCATCGTGCTGGGCCTGGGCGCCGCCGTGGTGATGTTGATCAGCTTCGCCCTGATCACCACCCGGCTGCTGCAGGTCGTCGGCCTGTTGCTGGCGGGCGGCTTCCTGCTGCTGTGGGTCTGCTGGCGCATGTGGCGCGACCTGCGCCACCAGGGCGAGGAGCATGAGGAAGGCGAGGCCGCCCTGGGCGACGCCACCGGCGTGGACATTCCGGCGCGGCCCAGGCGGCGAGCCCGGCCCACTACCCTGCGCCACGCCCTGACCCAGATCCTGCTCGCCGACCTCGCCATGTCGCTGGACAATGTGCTGGCGGTGGCCGGCGCGGCGCGCCAGCACCCCTATGTGCTGATCGGCGGCCTCTTGCTGTCGATCACCCTGACCGGCGTGGCCGCCAGCCTGATCGCCAAGGTGCTGCACCGGTTCAAGTGGCTGGGCTACGCGGGCCTTGTGATGGTGATCTACGTGGCCCTGCACATGATCTGGGAGGGCACGCGGACGGTGGCCATCGATACCGGCCAGACCCACCTCTACAACCGCGCTATGCCCGACCGCCTCGACATCAAGCCGTCGGAAGTGAGGAAGCGCGAGACGCAGTAGGCGCGCGTCGCTAGGCCGCCTCCGGCCCGCCGAACCGTTCGCGCCATTCGGCGACCTGGGTGTCCTCGATCTTGCGGAACAGCACCTCGGGCGCCTTCACCGGCCGTCCGACCGGCAGGATGTCCAACGTCCCCTGCCCGTCCAAGGCCGGCCATTTGCCCGGGAACGGCTCGCCGACCGCCAGCGCGATGGTCTCGGCGGCGAAGGGGATGAAGGGCTCGCTGACCTTGGCGAACAGGGCCACCAGGTTCAGGCCCGTGCGCACGCCCACGGCCGCGCGGTCGGGATCGGTCTTGAACGCCGTCCAGGGCGCCGCCTCGGTCAGGTAGCCGTTGCCCAGCACCCACAGCTGGCGCAGGGCCGCGCAGGCCTTGCGGAACTCGCGGCTCTCCAGCGTCTCCGTCAGCTCGCGCAGTTTGGCCAGCACATCGGCCTCGAGCTTCGCCTCCAGCGGCCCCGGCGTCCCGGCGGACGGGACCACCCCTTCGAAGCGCGTCTCGGTGAACTTCAGGATGCGGTTGACGAAGTTGCCCAGCACGTCGGCCAGGTCGGCGTTGATCTGGTCCTGGAACTGTTCCCAGGTGAACGAGCTGTCGGCGCTCTCGGGCGCATTGGCGGTGAGCCACCAGCGCCAGTAGTCGGCCGGCAGCAGCTCCAGCGCCTGGTCCATGAAGACGCCGCGCTTCTGGGAGGTCGAGAACTTCCCGCCGTAGTAGTTCAGCCAGTTCAGGCCCTTGAGCTGGTCGACCAGCTTCCACGGCGCATTGTTCGACGGCGTGAACCAACCGTCCGGCGCGCGCGTCTCGTTGATCCCGAACAGGGTGCAGGGGAAGCCCACGGTGTGGAAGGGCACATTGTCCTTGCCCATGAACTCCACATAGGTGACGTCCGCCGCGCCGGGCTCGCGCCACCAGCGTTCCCATGCGGCGTCGTCAGGCGCCGGCTGGCCGGCCTCCTGCGCCTGGGCGTCGGCCCATTCCCAGGTCGCCGCGATGTATTCGATGGGCGCGTCGAACCAGACATAGAACACCTTGCCCGCCAGGCCCTCGACGTCGGGCGTCTTTCCCTCGGGGTTCGGACCCCACTGCCAGGCGTTGACCGGCACGCCCCATTCCAGGTCGCGGGTGACGCCACGGTCCTGCAGCCCCTCGTCCAGCCACTTGAGCGCGATGGACGTGACCAGCAGCGGCCAGTGGTCGCGCTTGGCCTCGATCCAGTGGCGCAGCTTTCCGGCGAACAGGCTCTGGCGCAGGAACAGGTGCTTGGACCCGCGGATCTCGATGTCCGTGGAGCCGGAAATCGCCGAGCGCGGATGGATCAGGTCCGCCGGGTCCAGCACCCGGGTGCAGTTCTCGCACTGGTCGCCGCGGGCGGCCTCATAGCCACAGTGCGGGCAGGTGCCGATCACATAGCGGTCCGGCAGAAAACGCTTGTCGGCGTTGGAATAGACCTGCTGGGTGACCCGCTCCTCGATGAAGCCGGCCTCCCAGAGCTGTTGCGCAAAGCGCTGGGTGAGCTTGTGGTTCTGCGGCGAGGACGAGCGGCCGAAGTGGTCGAACGACAGGCCGAAGCCGCGGCCGATGGCGTGCAGGCGGGTGTGCGCCTGGGCGCAGAAATCCGCCACGGGCAGGCCCGCTTCGGCGGCGGCCAGCTCGGCCGGCGTGCCGTGCTCGTCCGTCGCGCAGATGTAGAGGGTCTCGCGCCCACGCGACCGCTGGAAGCGCGCATAGACGTCCGCCGGCAGCATGGAGCCCGCCAGGTTCCCGAGGTGCTTGGCGCCGGCGGCGTAGGGCAAGGCGGACGTGATCAGGATGCGGGACATGACGTCTTCGGTTCGGGCCTGGAAACGGGGCGGGATCGAGCCGGGGCTTATAGCAGCCCGCGCCGAACGCCAAAGCGGCGGCGCGAGATTCTCACGCCGCCGCCCTGAACCTGGCCTGGAAGACGCCTAGGCCGCGGCGAGTGTCCGCCGGCGGCGGAGCGCCGCGCCCGCCAGGCCGAAGCCCGCGATCATCAGCGCCCAGGTCGCCGGCTCCGGCACCCCGCCGTTGGGGTCGTAGAGGTAGTTGGTCACCACGCCGTCGGCGTTGAAGGTGTTCAGCACCACCTGCCCCGCGTCGTTGATGCCGAAGGCGTTCACATTGGTCGCGCCCGGCACGTCGATGTCGGTGAAGGTGTCGGTGTTCGAGTCGAAGACGAACCCGTGGCTGACGCCGCCGGCGTCGTTGTACTCGCCGGCCACCAGGCCGTTCGCGTTGATGTCCTCGAAGAAGGTGCTCTGGAACGAGCCTGGCGCGCTGAAGAAGCTGTAGACGCCGCCCAGCAGGATGAAGCCCTGCGATCCGCCGGCGTTGCTCACCCAGCCGGCCACCTCGCCGCTGTCGGTGATGCCGCGGGCGCGGACATTGTCGCCGGCCACGGAAAGGTCGGTGAAGGTCGAGCCGTTGAGGATGAACCCGTCGATCTGGGTCCCGGGACCGGTGAGATAGTCGCCGACGATCGCGCCGCTGCTGTTGATACCCTGGGCGATACCCGCCAGCGGCGCGGAGGTGTTGGGGTTGACCAGCTGGGTCAGGGTCCCGTCCGGCGCCCGCACGAACTCGGTGCGGCCGTGGCTATCCCCGCCGGGCGCGGGCTCGCTGTAGCCCACCGCCGTGCCGTTGTCGCTGATGCTGCGGCCCTGGGTGAACCCGGTCGAGCCGTTGTCGAACAGGGTGTAGTTCCCCGCCGCGTCGCGCACGAAGCCGTGGGTCCCGGCGGAGTCCAGGACACTGCCGGTCATCTGCCCATTGTTGTTCAGGCCGAGGACCGAGGTGCTGCCGCCCAGCGGGTCGACATATTGCGGAATGACGGTGAGCGTGGCGGCGTTCGCCTGGCTCGCCAGGGTCAATCCCAAGGCGCTCGCAGCCAGAACCAGCCCGCGACGCATACGAACAGAACAGGTCACAGACACTCCCTCCCGTGGTGACGGCAAACCAGGTTCGCGCAACAGAACACCTTGGACGCGCAATCCCCACAGATTTCACCTCAGACGAGAAATTCACCCGCTGATCGGAGAAGCCTTCGTCCGCGACGGGTTGAGGGCGGTACGGCGCCGCCTGTAGGGTCCGCCGACCTTGCGGAGCGCTGATTTGCGGACCTGGATGCGGTTTCTTCTTCCCTTGGCGGCGCTGGCCTCGGCGCTCGCCCTGACGGCCTGCGGCCCGGCGTCCAAGGGCGGCCAGACGCTGAACATCTACAACTGGTCGGACTACATCGACCCGGCGCTGCTCAAGCAGTTCACCGCCGAGACCGGGATCAAGGTACGCTACGACACCTTCGATTCCAACGAGGTGCTGGAGACCAAGGTCCTGCAGGGCCAGACCGGCTACGACATCGTGGTCCCGTCCAACCACAACCTGCCCCGCTACATCGCCGCCAAGGCGATCCAGCCGTTGGACAAGGCGCGGTTGAAGGGCCTCCAGAACCTGGATCCCACGGTTCAGGCCCAGATGGCGACCTTCGATCCCGGCGGCGCCTATTCCATCCCCTACATGCGCGGCACGATCGGCCTGGGCTACAACACCGAGGCGGTGGCCAAGCGGCTGGGCGGGCCGGTGGACAGCTGGTCCGTGGTGTTCGACCCCGCCAAGCTCGCCAAGCTCAAGGACTGCGGCGTCTACTTCCTGGACGCGTCCGAGGACATGTACGCCGTCGCCCTGAACTACCTGGGCAAGGACCCGAATTCCAAGGATCCGAAGGACTACGCGGCCGCCACCGACCTGCTGCTCAAGGTCCGGCCCTATGTGCGCAAGTTCCACTCGTCCGAGTACATCGACGCCCTGGCCAACGGCGACGTCTGCCTGGCCATCGGCTATTCCGGCGACGTGCTGCAGGCCAAGGCCCGCGCGGCGGAGGCCAAGAACGGGGTGAAGCTGGCCTACGCCCTGCCGAAGGAAGGCAGCCAGGTCTGGTTCGACCTCTTCACCATCCCCGCCGACGCCCCGAACCCGAAGGCGGCCTACGCCTTCCTGAACTTCATGCTGCGGCCGCAGGTGATCGCCCAGGCGTCGAACTTCACCAAGTACGCCAACGCCAATGCGGCGGCGACCTCATTGGTCGACCCGTCCGTGCGCAACGATCCCGCCGCCTATCCGCCGCCGGAGCTGGCCAAGAAGCTGTTCGTCACCACCACCAAGGACCAGGCCCTGCTGCGCGAGGTGAACCGCCAGTGGACCCGGGTGCTGACCGGGCAATGAGCGCGCCGCCGCCCGCAGCGCCGTTGGTCCGCTTCGAAGCCGTCGGCAAGCGCTTCGGCGACGTGGTGGCGGCCGACGGCGTCGACTTGGAGCTGGCCGAAGGCGAGTTCTTCGCTCTGCTGGGGCCCTCGGGCTGCGGCAAGACCACTCTGATGCGGATGCTGGCGGGGTTCGAGAGGCCCGACGCCGGACGCATCCTGCTGAACGGCGCCGACATCGCCGGCCTGCCGCCACACCGGCGTCCGTCCAGCATGATGTTCCAGACCTACGCCCTTTTCCCGCACCTGACCGTCGAGCAGAACGTCGGCTTCGGGCTTAAGCAGCAGGGTTGGGACAAGGCCCGCGCCGCCGCTCGCGTCGAGGCGATGCTGGCCCTGGTGCGCCTGGAGGGCCTGAACCGGCGGCGCCCACATCAGCTGTCCGGCGGCCAGAAGCAGCGCGTGGCCCTGGCCCGCGCCCTGGCCGTCGAGCCCCGGATCGTCCTGCTGGACGAGCCGCTGGCCGCCCTCGACCGCAAGCTGCGCGAGGAGACCCAACTCGAACTGAAGGCCATCCAGCGCGCCACCCGCGTCACCTTCATGATCGTCACCCACGACCAGGACGAGGCCATGGGGGTCGCCGACCGCATGGCGGTGATGCAGGCCGGCCGCATCGCCCAGGTCGGCGCCCCGCGCGAGGTCTATGAGCGGCCGGCCAACCGGTTCGTGGCGGAGTTCATCGGCGAGGCGAACCTGTTCCCTGCCAAAGACACAGGGGACGGCGCCGACTTCACCCTCGTGCGGCCGGAGCGGATGACGATCGCCGCAGAGGCTTCGCCGGGCGCGATCCCGGGGCGCGTGGCCGAGGTCGCCTATTTCGGCGACCGCACCCGCTATGTCGTGAAAACGGACGCCGGCAAGCCCCTGCTGGTCAGCCAGGCCGCCGGCCAGGCGCCGCTTTCGCTGCAGCCGGGGGACCCCGCCTTCGTCAGCTGGCCTAAAAACGCCGAGGTCAAGGTCCCGGCATGACCCAACCTCCGCTCATCCCCGCGAAGGCGGGGATCCAAGCTGACTCCGGGCGGCGGAAGCGTCGCTTGGGTTCCCGCCTGCGCGGGAACGAGCGGCCAAAAATGTGGAAAGTCCTGGCCCTGCCCTACCTCTGGCTGGCGGTGTTCTTCGGCCTGCCCTTCCTGCTGGTCGCCAAGCTGTCGCTGTCGCACACGGCGCTGGCCATCCCGCCCTATGCGCCGCAGCTCGACCTGTCCCGCGGGCTGAGCGGCCTCGCCGCCTTCGTCCGGGCCCTCAGTTTTGAGACCTATGCCCGCCTGGGCTCCGACCGGCTCTACCTCGCCGCCTATCTGTCGAGCCTGAGGTTCGCGGCCCTGGCCACCGGCCTGCTGCTGCTGATCGGCTATCCGATGGCCTATGGGATGAGCCGGTTCGGCGCGGGCGCCCGGCGCCTTCTGGTCCTGGCGGTGATCCTGCCGTTCTGGACCAGCTTCCTGATCCGCATCTACGCCTGGATCGCGATCCTGAAGCCCGCCGGCCTGCTGAACCAGGCGCTCGCGCTGCTCCACCTGCCGCCGCTGACCCTGCTGGACAGCGACGCCGGCGTGCTGATCGGCCTCGTCTACGCCTATCTGCCGTTCATGGTGCTGCCGCTCTACGCCGTGCTGGAGCGTCACGACGAAAGCCTGGTCGAGGCGGCGCTCGACCTCGGGTGCACGCGGACGAGCGCCTTCTGGCGGGTGACCTTGCCGATGTCGCTGCCGGGCGTCCTGGCGGGCGCGCTGCTGTGCTTCATCCCCATGGTCGGCGAGTTCGTGATCCCGGACCTGCTGGGCGGTTCCCGGACCCTGATGCTGGGCAAGACGCTCTGGACCGAGTTCTTCGCCAATCGCGACTGGCCGGCGGCCTCGGCGGTCGCCATCGCTCTGCTGGCCACGCTCGCCCTCCCCATGGCACTGGTCCAGCGCCAGCAGGCGCGGCTGGCGGGGGAGACGCAAGCGTGAGGCGCGGGCCCAGCCCTTTCAATCGCCTGAGCGTCGGCGCGGGCCTGGCCTTCCTCTACGCGCCGATCGTCCTGCTGGTGATCTATTCGTTCAACGCCAGCCGGCTGGTCACCGTCTGGGGCGGCTGGTCGACGAAGTGGTACGCGGCCCTGGCGCAGGACCAGGCCATGCTGGACGCGGTCTCGGTGAGCCTGCGCGTGGGTCTGATCTCCGCCAGCCTGGCCACGGCCCTGGGCCTGCTCGCCGCCGTCAGCCTGGCGCGTGGCGGCCGTTTTGGAGGCCGCGGCCTGTTCGGCGCCATGGTCTACGCCCCGCTCAGCCTGCCCGACGTGATCCTGGGGCTGTCGCTGCTCCTGCTGTTCGTGGCCCTGGGCCTGCCGCGCGGCTTCTGGACCGTGACGCTGAGCCACGCCACGGTGACGATCGGCTACGCCACGGTGGTGATCCGCGCCCGCCTGGCCTCCGTGGATCCCAGCCTGGAGGAAGCCGCCCGCGACCTGGGCTGTCCGCCGGCCCAGGCCTTCCTCAAGGCCACCCTGCCGGTGATCGCCCCGGCGGTGGCCGCGGCCTGGATGCTGGCGTTCACGCTCTCGCTGGACGACCTGGTGGTCGCGAGCTTCACCTCGGGTCCGGGGGCCACGACCCTGCCGATGCGGCTCTACAGCGCCGTGCGCCTGGGCGTGAATCCGGAGATCAACGCGGTCTCGACCCTGCTGATCGGGGCCGTCGCGGTCGGGGTGTCGCTGGCCGGCCTGGCGATCGGCCGCCGGAGGGACGCTTAGGCCGCCAGCGCCTTGCGCCGGCGGGTGCGCAGCATGGCGCCCGCGCCGAGGAAGCCCAGGATCATCAGCGCCCAAGCCGCCGGTTCCGGCACCGCGTCCGGGACCACCTGATCGGTCGTCGGGCCCGCCGCGAAGAACGGCGTGAAGGTGTTGGGGCCGCCGCTTTCTGACGAGCCGCAGGTGGTGATCGCGCTCACCACGCAGATCTTGCCGCCGCCGTCGGAGCCGCCGCCGCCGCCACCCGTGCCGCCATCGCCGCCGCTCGGCAGGTTGAAGCCGCCGGAGCCGCCGTTTCCACCCTCGCCGCCG
>JAFEDM010000428.1 GCA_018241625.1 Pseudomonadota bacterium
GAGGGCCCTCGACGGGATGCTGGCGGGCCGCGTCGGCCGGATCGGCGAGGGTCAGCACGCCCATGTCCATGAACAGGCCGCCGTTGCGGTACTCCGCCAAGCCGGTCAGGCCGTCGATGTCGATCACCTCGACGCCGGCCCGCTGCAACGGCTCGATCAGCGAATAGGACAGCCACTGCGACAGCTTGTGGATCGGCACATAGCCATCGCTGGGATCGTCACGCCGGATCGCCGGATGGCGCCAGCAGTCACCGAGCGGCGCACCGCCGAGGCTCAGCCGACCCGGCCAGATCGGCCCCAGCGCCTCCAGCAGCACCTCCAGGATGACCGGCGCGCGCAGCTTGCCGTCCACGGCTCGGCCCGCCATGACATCGAACAGCCCGCCCGGCCGGCCGACCGCCTCGCCCAGGCGGCGCAACAGAGCCGCGCGACCTTCCAGGCCCACCAGGGGATTGGCCTCGCCGACCTGGAAGCCCTTGGCCAGCACATCGGCGGACATCCCGGCCAGCCCATCCGCGCGCAGCGGATCGGCCGGATCGGCAGACATGACCCCGGATTCGAACAGCCGCAGCGACGCGATGCCCAGACCTTCGGAGCGCGCCAGCGTCGCGCCGCTCGCCGCGTCGCGGTAGCGCCAGGCCGGGCCCGCGCCCGCATCCAGCAGAACGGATGTGATCGCCAGGTCGAACTCCGCCCGCGCGCGATCCTTGGGGTCCGCCCACGAATGATCGCCCTCGGCCCAGAGATCGCGGCCCACGACGGCGAAGTGTCGCCAGCGGGCGTGGAAGGGGACGTTCAGGTCCGGATAGGCTTCGCGCGTCACCTGGGCCGTGAGGTCCGCCGCATCGGCCAGCCGGTCCAGGTCCACCCGCCATTCGGCGACCTCACCCGCCACGGCGGCGGCCAGCATCTCGTGCGCCCGCTCTCGCACCGCGCCGGCGGAAAGCAGCGATTTCGCAGCCTTGATCTGGTTCGTATCGCTCACAGAACTACCGAAATGATCGTCATCCCCGGCCTTGTGCCGGGGACCCATACGCACCGATCGCGCAGGATCGCCTTCGACCTCGGTGTTCATGGGTGGCCGGGACGAGCCCGGCCATGACGGAAGGGTTGAAGGGTCAGAATTCCTTGAGGTCGCGGCCGACGACCTTCTTCAGGTCGGCCTTGGTCTTGGGCTTCTCGGGCGTGAAGTAACCGGCGGCCTTCTTGGCCTCCATCTCCACGCTGGCGTCGTCCGGCACCAGATAGTCCGGGATCGGCACGCGCTCGCCGATCTCGATCCCGCCGCCGACCAGGGCGTCGTACTTCATGTTGGACATCGACACGAACCGGTCGATCCGCCGGATCCCCAGCCAGTGGATGATGTCGGGCATCAGCTGCTGGAACCGCGCGTCCTGGACGCCGGCCACGCACTCGGTGCGCTCGAAATAGGTGGCTGCCTGGTCGCCGCCCGGCTGGCGTTTGCGGGCGTTGTAGACCAAGAACTTGGTCACCTCGCCGAGGGCCCGGCCTTCCTTGCGGTTGTAGACGATCAGGCCCGCGCCGCCCTGTTGGGCCCCCAGCACGCACTCCTCGATCCCGTGCGTCAGGTAGGGGCGGCAGGTGCAGATGTCCGAGCCGAACACATCGGAGCCGTTGCATTCGTCGTGGACCCGGCAGGTCAGCGGATATCGCTTGTTCCCGATCTTCGACGGGTCGCCGAACATGTAGAGGGTGATGCCCCCGATCGGCGGCAGGAAGACCTTCAGGTCCGGCCGGGTGACCAACTCGGGATACATGCCGCCGGTCTGCTCGAAGAGGGTTCGGCGAAGCTGGGTCTCCTCGACCTCGAACCGCTCGGCGATGCCCGGCAAATACCAGACCGGATCGATCGCGGCCTTGGTGACGGCCACGTCGCCGTTTTCGTGCACCAGTTCGCCGTCGACCTTCAGCCGGCCCGCGGCGATGGCTTCATGGATTTCCGGAAGGTCGATGCGCGCCTTGGTGACGGCGATGCTGGGGCGGATGTCGACGCCTTCGGCCAGTTCGGCGGCAAAGTCCTCGGCGACCCGGTGGCCCCAGGGATCCAGGCTGACGATCTTGCCCGGCTCCGACCACTGAGGATGCGGGCCGATGGGGACAACCGGGTAGGTGTTGGTCAGTTCCGGCCGCGTCTCGGCGGCCATGGCGCCGGAGGAAATGGCCAGCGCGCGATAGATCGAGTAGGCGCCGCCGTGGGCGCCGATGGCGTTGCGATCGACGCCCGAATTCGGCGTGGCCACGACTGGGCCGCGCTCGCGCGCGGTCTTGGCGTCCCAATGGATCGGAAAGCGGCTCGGCTGCCCCGCGGCGGGGTGCGAGGTGAGCCGGATATGGGATGTCCTGTTGGCGGACATGGCAGTTCTCAGACCTCCAGAATCGAAAAGGCCCCTCGCCGTTCGCCGGCTTGGGGCCTTTGAGCGAGGATAGTGCGCGCCTTGATAAGAAATGACAATCGCTGCGATTTCCTCGCCAGATCGGGATTTCCCGTGGCGTTCGGCGTCGGGGCGTCCGAAAAGGCCGCGTGAGCCGAACCGCCTACCGCGCCACCCTGTTCCACACCCTGGCCGACCCCACGGGCGCGCCGGCCGCGGAGGCCTGGGTGCACCATCCGGACGGCCTGTTGGTGGTGGAGGACGGCCATGTGGCGGCCTTCGGGGCCTACGCGGAGCTCGCGCCCACGCTGGATGCGGACGTCGCCGTCGAGCACCTGCCCGGCCGGCTGATCGCCCCAGGCTTTGTCGACGCCCACACCCATTATCCGCAGACGGACGTCGTCGCCGCCTGGGGCTCGCAGCTGCTGGACTGGCTCAACAACCACACCTTCCCGGCCGAGCAGGCCTTCGCCGACCGCGCCCACGCGGACGCGGCCGCGGCCTTCTTCCTGGACGAATTGCTGCGCAACGGCACGACCAGCGCCCTGGTGTTCTGCACCGTGCACAAGGCCTCGGTAGACGCCCTCTTCGAGGCCGCGCTCGCCCGCGACATGCGACTGGTGGGCGGCAAGGTGCTGATGGACCGCAACGCGCCCGCCGCGCTCTGCGACACCGTCGAGTCCGGTCGCGCCGACACCGAGGCCCTGATCCGCGCCTGGCGCGGCCGCGGACGCCTGGGCTACGCCGTCACGCCGCGGTTCGCCGTCACCTCCACCGACGCCCAGCTGGCCATGGCCGGCGAGGTCGCCGCCGCCCATCCCGACGTGCTGGTCCACACCCACATGTCGGAGAACCTCGACGAGATCGCCCGGGTGCGCGAGCTGTTCCCCGACGCGCGCGACTACCTCGAAGTCTACGCCCGCTTCGGCCTCGCGGGGCCGCGCTCGGTCTTTGCCCACTGCGTCCATGCGGATGAGGGCGTACTCACCCGTATGCGCCAGGCGGGCTCGGCCGCCGCCTTCTGCCCGTCATCCAACCTCCTGCTGGGCTCGGGCCTGTTCAGGCTGAAGCAGGCCTGCGCCTGCGGCGTCACCGTCGCCCTGGGCGCCGACATCGGGGCCGGCGCCAGCTTTTCCCTGCTGCACATGATGGGCGAGGCCTACAAGGTGGGCCAGCTCTCGGGCGAGGCGCTGGACCCGATCCATGCCTTCTATCTCGCCACCCTGGCCGGGGCGAAGGCGCTGAAGATCGACGACAAGGTCGGCAACCTCCAACCCGGCAAGGAGGCGGATTTCCTGGTGCTGGACCCGAGCGCCACACCGCTGCTCGCCAGGCGCACGGCGCAAGCCGCCAGCATCGACGAGGTGCTCTTCGCGCTTTCCATCCTGGGCGACGACCGCGCCGTGGAACGCACCTATCTGGCCGGCCGCCTGGCCCACCGGCGCGGCTAGCGCCGGACGGCCGCCGACAGCTCCAGGATCGCCACCATCAGGTGATAGAAGGAGGTCGCCGGCGAGGGCTCCTCGGCGAAGGTCCCGTCGGGCAGCAGCCGGTCGCGCCAGGCGCCGCGCCTCGGCGTGTCGAGATACTTGGCGAGGCCCCGCGCCGCGCGCAGCGCATCGTCCTGGCGGCCCAGGGCGAGCGCCGCCTTCAGGTGCTCGGTCTGCACCCACAGCCGCGCCGCGCCGTCACGCACGGTCAGGTCGTCCCAGAGCGAATTCACCGCCACCTCGCGCACCGGATCGACGCCCCTGATGCCGGTCACATAGAGCCGGCGCGCCATCTGCAGCGCGTCGTCACGGCCCCGCGCGCGGCCCCACCGCTCCAGCAGCCAGGCCCATTCGAACTGGTGGCCGGGCTCGATCAGCCCGCCCTCGCCCTCCAGCGCCCGCCAATCGGGGTCGAAGAACTCGCGCAGCACCGCGCCCTTCGGCTCGATCAGGTAGTTCATCGCCAGGCCGGCGATCTCGTCCGCCAACGCCGCCCAGGCCGGGCCGCCCACGGCTTCCCAGGCCAGCGCGCTCTCGAACAAATGCATGTGGCAGTTGGCCTGATAGGGATGCGGGCCGTTCTCGCGGAAGCCGCCGGCGGGCGTCCGGCGCGGGGCCAGGGCCGCCAGCGCCTGCTCGGCCTGCGGCTCGAGGCTGGGCGCGCCCGGATCGGCCGCCGTCAGGGCCGCCTGAGCCAGCATCAGGAACGCCTGCTGATAGTTGTCCGCCTCGCGGTCGATCGGCGTCCCGTCGGCGGCGGCGCTGTTCATCACCAGGCCGTCGGGCCGCGCATAGGCGCTGAGGAACCGCACCCAGCCGGTTCGGGCCGTTTCCAGCCAGCAGTCGCCATAGCCTGCTCGCGCCGCCTCGGCGTAGACGAACACCTGCCGCGCCTGCGAGCGCGCGCGCCGCGGCGCCTCCACGGGCGCGCCCTCGACGCTCAGCTTCTCCTGGAACAGGCCGCCCACGGGATCGACGCCGGCGTCGGCCCACAGCGGCAGGGCCGCTTCGGCCAGCCAAGTCTCGTACCAGCGGGCCGCCTCCTCAAGTGTCTCGAACTTTCGCGTCATCGCGCCGCCTTATGGCGGATTGACGCGCAATGCTAGGCGTCGTGGCCCCGGGCCGCGTGCGCCACGTGGAAGGAACCCGAATGCGACAGCACGATCCAGTCGCCGCAGCGGGCGACCACCGGACCCTCGGGGGTGCGGACCTGCACCGCCGCGCCTTCGATCACGGTGCAGGCTTCCTCTCCCAGCCAGCTCCACAGCGTGCGCCAGCCCTTCGAGTCGCTGGGTGGCGGCACACGCAATGCGGCGCCGTGGTCGAACGGGGGATGAAGCGGAATGGCGCGCATGGATCCCTGAACTGCAGTCGAATCGTACTGCCTCGAATTCGGGCTGCTTCGGTGACCAACTGCTTAACCACGCCGCCGGGACCACGCTCGCGCCGGCGTTGAATGGTCAAGGTGCGACGGTTTGCCAACTCGCTTTACGCGAGCGTCAAGCATAGAAGTCACCCCATGGAAGTCTGGCGGAAACTGCCTTCGGATCAGGCCTCTAGCCTTGCGTCGGCATTTTGTGGCGCCGGCCGTGTCAAAGCGGCCTTTCAAGGCGGAAATACTTAGCTTAACTTATGGTAGAGCCGTCCCGCGGGTCCGGGGGGACATTGTCCGCGGAGAATAGACGGCCGGGGAGATTGATTTGAACGATCCATCGACGAAAGCCCCCGATCCCATGGACGTGGCCCTGGGGGCGGCCGTGCGTATCCGCCGGCGAACCATTGGGATTTCCCAGGAGGCGTTGGCCGAGCAGTGCGGCGTCAGCTTCCAGCAGATCCAGAAGTACGAGAATGGCGCGAACCGCATCTCCTTCTCGCGCCTGGTGCAGATCGCCCGCGCCCTGCAGTGCCGGGTGGTCGACCTGATGGATGTGCTGGACGGACCCGACCGCGAGGCGACCGGCGACCTGGACCTGTTGACGCGCATGCGGACGCCTGGCGCGCTGGAACTGCTGGCGGCCTACGAACAGATGACGCCGGAGGCTCGCGCCTCGCTGGTCACCCTGCTCCGCGCGCTGACCGGCGCCTCGGCCGTCACGGCCCCGGCGACCGCCAAGGCCCGGCAACTGGCGTAAGAGGCCGGGCGAGGGCCTGGCTGGGTCCTACTCCGTCAGGACCTTGTCGATGACCTTCTTCGCGCCGTCGCCGGCCCAGTCCGCCTCGCCGGAGATGCGGCCGCGCTCCAGCCCGTCCTTGCCCAGGATCAGGGTCGTGGGCATCCCCACGGCTGTGGGCTTCAGTACGAACGGCAGCTTGCCGGTCGGGTCGTTGTAGAGCTTCAGCGGCGCGTTCTGGGCGATGAAGGCCTTGGCCTGCTCCAGGGCGTCGGGCTTGTCGATCGAGACCGCCACCACCTCGACGGGCTTTCCGGCATAGGCCTGGGCCAGTTTCGCCAGGGTCGGCATCTCCACCTTGCAGGGCCCGCACCAGGTCGCCCACAGGTTCATCACCACCACCTTGCCCTTGAAGCTGGCGGCGGTGAGCGTCTTGCCGTCGGCGTCCTTGAACGCATAGGCGACGGGCGCCTGGCCGTCGGCCGGATGCTCCAGTTTCTTGGCCACGTCATGGGTTTCGGGCGCCGTCGCCACCGCCCCTGAACCCGAGCTCATCACCGGACCGGAAGTCGCCACATCGGTCTTGTGCGCCACGCCGCTTTCAGGCGGCTTGGTCGCCGACTGGGCTATGATGTAGACAACCCCCGCGACGCCTATGGCAGCGGCGCCCCAGAGGGCCCATTTCAGGACCCCGCCCCTGGGCTTGGCCGCGGATTCTTCGCTCATATGACCGACTCTTCCTCTGACGCCCCGAACACCCAGCCGAGCGGTCAGGCGATGTGGGGCGGGCGCTTCTCGGACAAGCCGGCCGAGCTGATGCAGGCGATCAACGTCTCCATCGGCTTCGACAAGCGGCTGGCGGCGCAGGACCTGGCCGGCTCCCGCGCCCACGCGGCGATGTTGCAAAAGGTCGGCGTCATTACAAGCGAGGACGCCACCGCCATCCTGGGCGGGCTGGCGACCATCGCCGGCGAGATCGACGCCGGGACCTTCCCATTCCGCGAGGAGTTCGAGGACATCCACATGAACGTGGAGGCCCGGCTGCGCGAGCTGATCGGGCCGGCGGCCGGCCGCCTGCACACCGCGCGTTCGCGCAACGACCAGGTGGCGCTCGACTTCCGCATCTGGGTCCGCGACGCCGCCGAACGCACCCATGGCCTGATCCAGGCCCTGCAGAAGGCGCTGATCGCCAAGGCCGAGCCGCATGCGGCGACGATCATGCCGGGCTTCACCCACCTGCAGCCGGCCCAACCGGTGACCTTCGGGCACCACCTGATGGCCTATGTGGAGATGTTCGGTCGCGATGCGTCCCGTTTCGCCGACGCCCGGGCGCGGATGAACGAAAGCCCGCTGGGCGCCGCGGCCCTGGCCGGCTCGCCGTTCCCGATCGACCGCCACGCCACCGCCAAGGCCCTGGGGTTCGAGCGGCCCACCGCCAACTCCCTGGACAGCGTCGCCGACCGCGACTTCGCGCTGGAATGCCTGGCGGCCGGAAACATCTGCGCCATCCATCTTTCGCGGCTCGCCGAAGAGATCGTGATCTGGATGACGCCGCAGTTCGGCTTCGTGAAGCTGACCGACGCCTTCACCACCGGCTCCTCGATCATGCCGCAGAAGAAGAACCCCGACGCCGCCGAGCTGGTCCGCGCCAAGGCCGGCCGGCTGATGGGTTCCTTCACCCAGCTGGCCGTGGTCATGAAGGGCCTGCCGCTGACCTATTCGAAGGACATGCAGGAGGACAAGGTCCCCACCTTCGAGGCCTTCGACGCCCTGGAGCTTTCCCTGCGGGCCATGGCCGGCATGGTCGCCGACCTGGAGCCTGTGGCCGACCGCATGGCCGCCGCCGCCGGCGCGGGATTCTCCACCGCCACCGACCTCGCCGACTGGCTGGTGCGCGAGCTGGGCCTGCCGTTCCGCGACGCCCACCACGTCACCGGCGCGGCCGTGAAGCGGGCGGAGCAGCTCGGGACCGACCTGCCCGGCCTGCCGCTGGCGGAGCTGCAGGCGCTGGAGCCGCGCATCAACGGCGGCGTTTACGACGTGCTGACGCCCGCCGCTTCGGTCGCGAGCCGCATGAGCTATGGCGGGACCGCGCCCGACCAGGTACGGGCCCAGATCAAGCGTTGGAAGGAGACCCTCCCATGATCCTTCGTCATTCCCTCCTCAAAACCGCAGCCGCGGTCCTGCTGCTCGCCGCGCCCCTGGGCGCGTGCGGCAAGATGGGCCAGCTGGAGAAGCCCGGCCCGCTGAACGGCGCCGGCCGCGCCACCAACCGCGCCGCCGACGAACAATCGCGCCAGGGTGTCGATCCGCAGCGGCCGGTGGACACCGTCGACCAGCGCGACCGCGCCATCGACCCCGCGCCGCCGCGCACCCTGCCGATCGAAGGCTCGGGCCAGAACCCGTTCGGCCAACCGCCGCCCGGCGCCTTCTCCAACCCCTACGCCAATCCGCGATGAACCACTTCGAGCTGAAGGGGGGCGAGCTCGCCTGTGAAGATGTGGCCTTGTCGACGATCGCCGCCGCGGTCGGGACGCCCGTCTATGTCTATTCCTCCGCGACCCTGGTGCGGCACTTCACGGTGCTGCGCGACGCCCTGACCGGCGCCGGCCTCAAGGATCCGCTGATCGCCTTCGCCGTGAAGGCCAACCCCAACGTCGCCGTGCTCCGCACCCTGGCCCAGGCGGGCGCGGGGGCCGACGTGGTGTCCGAGGGCGAGATCCGCCGCGCGCTCGCCGCCGGCGTGCCGCCCGAGCGCATCGTCTTTTCCGGCGTCGGCAAGAGCGCGGGCGAGATCGAGTTCGCGCTCAAGGCGGGCGTCGCCGAGATCAACCTGGAGTCCGAGCCCGAGCTCGACCTGGTCAGCGCCATCGGTCAGCGCCTCGGCAAGCGCGCCGCCGTCGCGATCCGCGTGAACCCCGACGTCGAGGCCGGCGGCCACGCCAAGATCTCCACCGGCAAGGCGGAGAACAAGTTCGGCGTCAGCCTGGCCGAGGCCGAGCGGCTCTACGCGAAGGCCTCCAACCTGCCGGGGGCTCCGCCCGTGGGCGTCGCATGCCATATCGGCAGCCAGATCACCGACCTCGCCCCCATGGAGGCGGCCTTCGCGAAGATGCGCGCCCTGGTCGAGCGCCTGCGCGGCGAGGGGCTGTCGGTCGAGCGGCTGGACCTCGGCGGCGGCCTGGGCGCGCCCTATTTCAACGCCCCGACCCCGCCGGATCCGGCCGACTACGCCGCGATGATCGCCCGCACCATGAAGGGCCTCGGCGACATCCAGTTCGCCTTCGAGCCCGGGCGGATGATCGCCGCCAACGCGGGGGTGCTGGTCTCGCGGGTCCAGCACATCCACGAACGGCCGGAGGGGCGGAAGTTCCTGGTGCTGGACGCGGCCATGAACGACCTGCTGCGCCCGGCCATGTACGACGCCTACCATGACATTCGCCCGGTGAACCCGCGCCCAAGTGACGAAAAAGGGGGCGAACCTGTCGTCTACGACGTGGTGGGCCCGATCTGCGAGACCGGCGACACCTTCACCCGCGACCGGGCGCTGCCGCCGCTGAAGGCCGGCGACCTGGTGGCCTTCATGACCGCCGGCGCCTACGGGGCGGCCATGTCCAGCGAGTACAATTCGCGCCTACTGGTCCCGGAAGTGCTGGTGAAGGGCGACCAATACGCCGTGATCCGCCCGCGCCCCACCTACGACGACATGCTGGCGCGGGAGGCCAACGCGCCATGGCTGAGCTGAGGCTCGACCGCCGCGGCCTGATCGCCGGCGCCACGGCCGCCGCCGCCGTCCTGCCGCGCATGGCCCAGGCCGCGGTCCGCTGGTCGCCCGGCGGCCTGAAGGCCGTGGAGGACGAGGCCCGCGCCTCGGAGGTCCGTGGCCTGGTGGTGCTGTCGGCCAGCCATCCCGTGCTGCAGTTCGGCGAGGTTTCCGCCGTCGACCGCATCGCCTCGTGCCGCAAGTCGTTCCTGTCGGCCCTGTACGGGATCGCCGTGCGCGACCGGAAGCTCGACCTCGACCAGAGCCTCGCCCAGGTGGAGATCGACGACGACGTGAAGCTCACCGACCTCGAGCGCTCCGCCACCATCCGCCAGCTGCTGCAGGCCCGCTCCGGCGTCTACATCCCCTCGTCGGCCGAGACCCCGGCCATGAAGGCGGCGCGGCCCGCCCGCGGCAGCCATCCGCCGGGAACCTTCTGGTACTACAACAACTGGGATTTCAACGTCCTGGGCGAGGTCTACCAGCGGCTGACCGGCTGGTCAGTCTACCAGGCCTTCGAGCACCAGCTGGCCCGTCCGCTGGGCTTCGAGGATTTCGACCCGATGCGCGACGCGCGTTACGGCTACGATCCGGAATCCCCGCGCTTCCCGGCCTACAACCTGTGGCTCTCGGCCCGCGACATGGCCAGGTTCGGCCAGCTCTACCTGCAGAAAGGCCGGTGGAAGGGCCAGGAACTGGTCCCCGCCGACTGGGTGGCGATGACCACCAAGCCGGTCTCGCCCACCGGCCGCAAGGGGATCGAGTCCGGCTACGCTTGGCTGTGGTGGGGCGACATCGACGGCGACACCGGCCTGCCGCCCGGCAGCTACCTCGCGGCCGGCAACGGCGGCCGCTACATCGTGGTCATGCCCGCCATCGACACGGTGGTCGCCTGGCAACCCTTCGAGCTGCGTGGCAAGCCGCAGGCGAAGATCTACACCGACGAAGGCGCGCTCGACCGGCTGATCCACAAGGTCGTCGACGCCCGGCAGGCGGTCTAGGCCGTGGCCAAAGGCTCCTTCCCCACGATCGTGATCCTGCTGGCCGCCACCCTGGCGCTGGCGGCCTGCGAGAAGGGCAAGCCGCGCCATCTGCCGCCGGACCCGATGGCCGCCGCCGCGCCGCCGGTCGAGGAGGCGCCCGTGCCGCCGGCCCTTTCGGGAAACCTGCCGAAACGGCCGGAGCAGCCGATCTTCACCCTCGATCATGCCGGTGCGGCGTTCGACCCATACGGCAAGCAACCGGCCAATACGCCCCGCGACCGGCCGGTGGTGTTCGACGGCTTCGGCCTCGACCGGACGGCGATGAAGCCCGCCCGCGGCGTCGACATCACCATCGACGGCAAGCTCTACGGAACGGCCTATGGCGGATCCCGCCAGGATGTCGCCAAACAGCTCGGGCAGCCCAACCTCGCCGCCGTGGGCTTCCGGACGGTCCTACCGACAGGGACCCTTTCGACCGGCCCGCACACCGCGACGGTCCGGGTGATCGCCGCGGACGGCAAGGCCTACTACGAAACGCCGCCGGTCTCCTTCACCGTGAACTAGCGGCCCAGCTTGACGCTGGGTTGCGGGTCATGTGTGTCTAGGCGCGCGTCAAATCCGGAACAGTTCAGATGCGAAACCTGTTCGCGACCTTGCTGGGCCGCGCCCGTCCTGCCGCCGAGCCTGCCCCGCCGGCGGTCGCCGAACCGCCGGCCGCCGCGCCCGTGCGGCTGGAAGCCGGCTCGCCCGCCCAGCATGTCCCCACCCAGGGGCTGGTGATCGTCGAGTACCGCGGCCTGGCCGAAACACCGCGCCAGGCGACCCTGCAGGTGCGCGTCGCCGGCGCCGACAAGCCCGCCCTGGAGAAGACCATCACCATCGGGCCCGACGCGGCGCCCGCCTGGTTCGCCCTGCACGGCCACCTGCTGCCCAACGGGCCGACGCCGATCACCCTGCGACTGAGCGAGGGCGGCCAGACCCTCGCCGAGACCGCGCTCACCCTGATGCTGCGCAACGAAGGCCCCACCGCCGAGGCCGTGGCCAGGAGCCTGAAGGCCAGCGGCGCGCCGCTGATCGCCGACGGGGTCTGCGACAGCCGCACCTACGACTATGCCGACCGGAGCCTGGCCGCCTGGTTCGACCAGGGACCCGAGGCGGTCGACGCCTATCTGACCGACCTGGCCGCGCGCGGCGCCGCCACGCCGGAAGAGGTCGCCGCCCTGCGCCACTTCGTGGACGAGGGCTACATGCTGCTGCCGGCCCGCATCGAGCCGGAGCTCGTCACCCGCCTGAACGCCGCTCTGGACGACGCCGTCGAGAAGAAGGTCGAGGGCTACGAATGGGGCGCGAGCCAGCGGCTGCACAACCTGCATCTCACCTATCCGGCGATCCGCGAGCTGTGGCTGCACCCGGCGGTCATGCGCATGCTGTCGCTGATCTTCGGCGAGCCGGCCAAGCCCTGCCAGTCGCTGACCTATGTCTTCGGCTCCGAGCAGCAGTTCCACCAGGACGGCATCCACCTGACACCCTTCCCCGCCGGGCGGATGTGCGGCGTCTGGACGGCGCTGGAGGACGTGCAGCCGGAATCCGGAGAGCTGCTGGTCTATCCCAGGAGCCACCGGCTGGAGCGGATCTACCTGGCCGAATCCGGCATCCCGAAGGTGGGCGAGGACTGGACGGCCTTCGGCGAGACGGTGGCCAAGCGGTGGGAAGACCAGATCCTCAGCAACGACCTGGCCAAGGAGCCCTATCGGCCCAAGGCCGGCGAGGTGCTGATCTGGCACGACAACCTGATGCACGGCGGCATGGTGCGGCGCGACCGCGAGAAATCGCGCCGCTCGATCGTCGGCCACTACTTCGCGAATGGCTGCATCGCCTACCACGACAGCTCCGGCATGGCCGGCCGCCTGTTCGAGGGCGAGCCGGCCTAGGTCGGCGCCATGAGTCTCCTCGACCTCGCCCGGCGGGTCGGGCGGCGGATGCGCGGCGGACCCGCCGACGCGCCGCCCGCGCCCGACATCCCGCCATCCGCCGGCGCGGACGACGCCATGGCCCAGGCGCTGCTGGCGCTGGGCTTCGATTGGCAGGCCTACCTTACCGACTATCCGGGCGTCGGGGCGCTGGCGGACGGCCTGGAATGCGCCCGTCACTTTCAGACCAGCGGCCGCCACGAATGGCTGCGCATCCGCTTCGCCCACCCCTTCGCCGAGGTCCAGACGCGGATCGAGGCCCTGGACCTGCCCGAAGCCCTGAAGGACCAGCTGCGCATCGACCTCGCCGCCTCGGCCCTCTGGCAGGCCGCGCCGGCGGGTGTCGGCGCCGAGGACCTGCTGCGCCCCAGCCCGTCCTACCGGCCCCTGCCGATCATCTCCGACAGTCACGGCCAGCTCTATCTCACCGAACAGATGCTGTGGTCCGGCCGCTGGGCGCCTGTGCCCCTGCTCAACACCGGCGCCTCGGCGCGCGGGCTCGGCAATCCGGAGAGCCGCGGCAAGGCCGGCCAGCGGATCCGCGACCAGCTGAAACGGCTGGACGCCACGCCAGGGCTCCAGGCCGTGCTGATGAAGTTCGGCCAGGTGGACCTGGAGTTCGTCTACGACTATCGCCGCGTCCGTGACGGCGCCCACGCCTTCGACCTCGCCGACGCCCAGGCCTTCGCCCGCGACAGCGCCCGCCGCTACCTGGCCTTCCTGCGCGCGTTGCAGGCCGACACCCCGATCCGCCTGGTCGTCACGGCCGCCCTGCCGCCCTCCCTCAACGACGCGGCCCTGCGCGAGGGCTATATGAACGCGCACATCGTCCAACTGCACGCCGAGCTGTCGCCGGATGACCTGCGCGTCGCGCTGCAACGGCTGGAGATGCCCGACTGGAAGACGCGGACCGGCCTCGCCGCCGTCTTCAACGACGAACTGGCGGCCGGATGCGCCGAGGCGGGACTGATCTTCTACGACGACTTCACACCGCTCCTGGGGCCCGATGGGGTGATCCACCCCGACTTCATCCTCTGGCACGGCGGCATCGACCACCATCTGTGCGCCACAGGGCCCGCGGCCCGAGCCCAGGCGGGCCGGCTTTCCGCCGATCTGGCGGCGATGTCACAGCGCGGCTGGGCCTGACACCCAAGCTGAGCCATGATGCGTTCACAACCTCTCGTGGAGGGCGTGATGAGCGGTGCTTCAACTATCCTGGTCCGGCTGGCGCTGTCGGGCGCCGTGGCCCTGGTCGCCGGCGGCGCGGCCCAGGCTCAGGCCCAGGGCGAAAAGCCGGCGATCGTGGCCAGGGCCGAACAGTGCCTGCGCCAGAAGGTCGATCGCGTCGTGGCCGACGAACCCGACATCGCCGCGGCGGCCAACTTCCTGGTGGGCTACGCCTGCCCCGAAGAGGTGGCTGGCGCCACGCGCTATCTGCGCAACCAGACCTATGTCCAGCTGTTCAGCGCCATCGCCAAGGTCGCCGCCGCCTCGGCCAGCAAGCCGCCGGCCGCGGCGCAGACCCAGGGCCAGACGCCCGCTCCGCCCGCGGGGCCGGGCGCCGGCGCCGCCGCAGCGGCCGCCACCGCCGGCGCCATGCTGTCGCTGCTGAAGGTCGATCCCGAGACGGGCGAGATGCGCATGATGGCGCCCGGACCTCAGGCCGCCCAGGTCAACAGCATCCTGGGCCAGTCCAGCGCCCTGATCGGCCAGTTCATGCCGGACAACATCCCGGTCCCGCTGCGCAAGCTGGCCGGCGACCTGGTGATCGAGGCCCACGAACGACACAAGGTCCGATAGCAAGGCCTCCGCTTCCGATCGTGGGCGTGGCGACGCTGGCCGCAAGGCCGCGCCGCCAAGGCCTCACATGTCGGCGCAGGTCGAGAGGTTGACCGGCGGGTGGTCGCTGTGGGTCCAGCCCGCGGCGGTCTTCACGAACTCGACCGTGCTGGTGCCGTCCTGGCTCTGTTTCAGCTTCGGGTCCCAGCCGCTGAAGGTCATGGCCGCGACCACCCGATTGGTGACGCCCTTGCCGGCGTCGTCCGCCTTGAGGTCGCGCTCGGCCTTGCATTCGACGTTGAAATTCTTGCACTTCTGGTCGGCGCCGGTCTGCTGGCACAGCGGGTTCGAGGCGACGATCTCGGTTCGCCACTTCGCCTCTTCCGGCTTCAGGCTGGCGTTGAGGTCGGTGACCGGCCCGCCCGAGCCGTCGGCCGACGCGACCGGTCCGGCGGCGCCGCCGGCGCCGCCCTTGCTGCAGGCGTCCAGAGCGCCCAGGCCGATCAGGAGGGCCGCAACCGCGGCCACGCGGGTCTTCAAGTCAGGTACTCCCATGTGAATACAACGCGGCGCTTATCGCCGAGATGCGGCGACGCTGTGACGCTGACGTGGCCGGTGACGCGCCTTCCTAATCGAGCGCACCGATATAGGGCAGTCCGCGGAAGGCGCCGGAGGCGTCCATGCCGTATCCGACCAGAAAACGGGCAGGCGCCTCCCAAGCGACGAAGTCCGGGGTCAGGGCGCGCTCGGTGGGCCAGGGTTTACGGGCGAAGACGCAGGTCAGCACCCTCGCCGCGCCGGCGTCCTTCACCAGCCGCGCGGCCTCGGACAGCGAAAGCCCCGTGTCGAAGACGTCGTCCACCACCAGGGCGGTCCTGCCGGCCAGGGGCCGCTGGAGGTCGGCCCGCACCTCGCAGCGCCCCATGCTGGCGCGCGCGTCGCCATAGGAGGCCAGCCACAGGGCGTCGAACCCGACGTCGCGGCCTAGCCGCGACAGGGCGCGCGTCAGGTCCGCGCAGAACCACAGGCCGCCGGTCAGCAGGCAGACCGCGGTGGTGTTGTCGTCCAGGTGCGGCGCCATCTGCCGCGCCAGGGCGTCGACGCGGGCGATCACCTCGGTCTCGGAGAGGAGGACGGGCGGCGGCGTATCGGTCATCTGGGCGAGGCTATTTGGCGGGCGGCGCGGCCGGCGCGGCGGAGACCGGCGCCTTCACCGGCGGCGCGCCCCTGCCCTCGGTCTGGAAGGTCACCTCGAGGTCGTGCACCGAGAGCGGCGGGTCGACCAGGGTGACGGCGAAATAGCGGACCGCCTTGCCCGGCACGGGCGCTTCGATCGGGCGGGCGACCTTCACCGCCACCGGCTTGCCGGTCCAGTCCAGCAGACTGACCTTCAGCGGCGGGGCATCGGCAGTCTCGCTGCGCTGGTTGCGCAGCTGGCCGCTGATCTGCAGCACCGGCCGGCCGCCCTGGAAGGCGGCGTCGGCGTGCACCTTCTCGATCACCAGGGCCGAGACCGGCATGCCGAGGCCGGCATAGGCCGCGGCGCTGGCCGGGACCATCTGCACGATCTGGCCGCGGAAGACGATGGCCCCGGCGATCAGGGCGGAGGCCGCGACGGCCGCGCCGATCCAGACCACCACCGGACTGCCCGCGACCTTCGCCTTTTTCTCGACGGCCGGTTTTCGGGCCGGCTTGGCTGCGGGCGGCGGTGGCGAGGGCGGCGGCTCGAAGACGATCTCGTCGACCGTCGCCACAGGCGCGGGGGGCGCCGGCGGCGGAGGCGGCTTGGGCGCGGGCGCCGGGGCGACCGCGGCCCCGTCCGGCATGGCGGTCCAACGCGCGCCGCAGTTGGAGCACTTCACGGTGCGGCCCGCGGCGCCGACCCTTGAATCGTCCACGAAATAGCTGGTGGCGCACTCTGGACAGGTCAGTATCATGACACTCGAATCGGACGCTCCTGCAGCCTGCTTTCCGAGGTCGCCGATTTCGGTCTCCATGTCCAGAAACCCCCTCGCCGCCGCGGCAAGTCGAAGCGTCGAAGACGTGGTCCGTTTTGAAGATGTTTCCATGCGTTATGGCCAAGGGCCGGACGTGCTGAGCCATCTGAACCTCGCCCTGGCGCCGGGCTCCTTCCACTTCGTGACTGGCCCGTCGGGGGCCGGCAAAAGCTCGCTTCTGAAGCTGATCTACCTCGCGGCGCGGCCCTCAAAGGGCCTCGTCCACCTGTTCGGCCGCGATGTGGTCCACGCCCCGGCCAGCGAGAAGCCCAAGCTGCGCCGTCGCATCGGGGTGGTGTTCCAGGACGAAATGCTGCTCGATCACCTCTCGGTGTTCGACAACGCCGCCCTGCCGCTGCGCATCGCCGGCCGCAAGCCCGCCGACTACCGCAACGACGTGGCCGAACTCCTCACCTGGGTCGGCCTCAGCCAGCGGATGGACGCCATGCCCTCGACGCTGGCCGGCGGCGAGCGTCAGCGCCTGGCCATCGCCCGCGCGGTGGTCAACCGGCCTGACATCCTGCTGGCCGATGAGCCCACCGGCAACGTCGACCACGAGATGGCCGTGCGGATCTTCCGCCTGTTCGTGGAGCTGAACCGGCTGGGCACCACCATCCTGATCGCCACCCATGACCAGGAGCTGATCGCCCGGTCCGGCCGCCCGGTGCTGCACCTGGAAAACGGCCGCATCGCGCCTCGGCCCGCGCCGATGCCGCGCCCCGCCGCCTTCGGACCCCTTTCATGAGCGACAGGGGCATGAGCGAGAGGGGCATGAGCGAGACCTTCACCCCCCAGAATTGGCGGCCAGCGCCGTTCCTGCCGGAGCGGGACGAGCGCGACGGCTCACTGATCTTCGTGGTCGCAGTGCTCTGCTTCCTGGCCTGCCTGACCGCCATGGGCGTCATCGCCGCAAACCGCGCGGCCGCCGGCTGGACCGGCCAGCTGACGGGCGAAGCCACCGTCATCGTACGCCCGCGCGGCGGCGAGACCCCGGACGCCGCCGCCGCCCGCGCCGCCGAGGCCCTGGCCGGGACCGCGGGGGTCTCCGAGGCGCGCGCGCTGGAGGCGTCCAAGGCCTACGACCTGATCCGCCCCTGGCTGGGCGACGTCAGCGACCTCGAAGACCTGCCGGTGCCGCGTCTGGTGGCCGTGACGCTCGACGGCCGTCACCCCGCCGACGCGGCGGCGCTCAAGGCCGCGCTGGCCAAGCAGGGAGTCGACGCCACGGTCGACGACCACTCCATCTGGATCAAGGACATCCGCCGCGCCGGCGGCGTGGTGCAGGCGTTGGGGGTCACCATCTTCCTGCTCATCGCCGCCGCCGCCGCCGCGGTGGTCGCCTTCGCCACCCGGGCCGGCCTCGCCGCACGCCGCGACGTGGTCGAGGTGCTGCACCTGGCCGGGGCCGAGGACGGCTTCATCGCGCGCCTGTTCCAGGTGCGGTTCGCGCGGGTCGCGGGCCTCGCCGGCCTGATCGGCGCGGGTGGCGCGGCCGCCCTGGGCGTGGGCTTGCGCATCGCCGGCGGCGGCGGCGGGCTGACGCCGGCCCTGCCCTTCGCCTGGACCGACATCCTGGCGGTGATCCCCTGCCCGCTGATCGCGGCGGCCGTGGCCGCCGCGGCCGCCCAGTTCACCGCCACGCGGCTGATCCGGGACATGCCGTGAAAACCTTGGCCGTGAATACCGCGCCCGTCAGCTCCGTGAGATGAGGACGGCCCCTTGAGGACATTGGCCGCTCTCCTGGTGCTGGCGATGATCTGGACGGCGGGGCTGTTCGCCTTCGCCGACCGGGTCCAGCGCTCCACCGCCGACCAGCCGCAGCCCGCGGCCGCCGACGGGATCGTGGCCCTGACCGGCGCCAATTCCAACGAGCGCATCGCCGCCGCCGTCGGCCTGCTGACCCAGCGCCTTGGGCAGCGGGTGCTGGTGAGCGGCGTCAACCGCGAGGTCACCCGCGACCAGCTGCGCAGCGCCACCGGCGCCGTGCGGCGCATCTACGACTGCTGCGTCGATCTGGGCTTCACCGCCGCCGATACCGTGGGCAACGCGCGCGAGACGGCCGAATGGGCGCGCACCATGCGCTACCGGAGCCTGATCGTCGTGACCTCCGACTACCACATGCCCCGCGCCATGCTCGAGCTGCGCGCCGTGCTGCGCCCGCCGGCCTTCACCCTGCAGACCTGGGCCACGCCCACGCCGACGCTCAAGGTCCGCCACTGGTGGCGCTCGCCCGGCGCCGTGCGCTTGATGGTGGTGGAGTACAGCAAGTATCTGGCGATCCTCGGCCGCGAGGCGGTGCTGGGCCTGGGCCCGCGCACCACGCCGGCGCAACCCCAGCCCAATCCGACAGGGACCTGAATGACCGCCCTGCGATCCTTCCTCTACGTGGCCGCCTTCTATCTGTGGACCGCCGTCGTGGCCGTGGTCTGCACGCCGATCCTGCTGGCCCCGGCAAGCTGGACGCTCGCGATGTTCCACGTCTGGGGCAAGGGCGTCACCGGCCTGCTGGCCATCTGCGGCATCCGGGTGGAGGTGCGCGGGCGCGAGCATATCCCGACCGGCGCGGCCCTGGTGGCGCCCAAGCACCAGTGCATGCTCGACGTCTTTGCCCAGTTCACCTGGCTGCCGGCCTCGGTGTTCGTGATGAAGAAGGAGCTGAACTGGATTCCCTGGTTCGGCTGGTACGCGGCCAAGGTCGGCGCCATCGACATCGACCGCGGCGCCGGCGCCAGCGCGCTGAAGAAGATGGTCCGCGAGGCCAAGGCCCTGTTCGCCAAGGGCCGCCAGGTGGTGATCTTCCCCGAAGGCCACCGCGGCGAGCCGGGCGTGGCCGGCGACTACAAGCCGGGCGTCGCCGCCCTCTACCGCGAGCTGGACGTCCCGGTGATCCCGGTGGCGACCAATTCCGGCGTCCACTGGCCGGCGCATGGCTTCATCCGCAAGCCGGGCGTCATCGTCTTCGAATACCTGGAGCCGATCCCGCCGGGCCTGAAGCGCGCCGAGTTCATGCGCATCCTGGAAGAGCGCATCGAGACCGCCTCAAACCGGCTGCTGAGCCTCTAGCGTCTCCACCATCCCCAGCAGCCGCGCCATGCCCCGGTCGTGGATCCCCTCGGCGGCCAGGTGGTCCACTAGGTCGCGCAGGTAGTCGACGTTCTTGCCCGATAGCCCGGTCGCCCCGGCGATCAGCTCGGCCTGACGCTCCAGGCTGAGCGCGCCCGCCCACTGCGGATGGCTGACGTCCGACAGGAAGATCAGCGTCTCGATCCAGCGCCCGTCCGCCAGCCGCACGCGGCGCTTCGCCTCCACATAGGTCTCGGTCGGCTGTTCGCGCTCGATCAGATAGGCGTAGGTCTCCGCCCAGTCCGCCGGCTCTACGCGATAGGCCGCGCCGCGCACGGCCCCGCCGGGCGCCAGGCCCAGCACCAGCCCCGGCCGTTCATAGGTGCCGCGATGATGGACGGAATAGATGCAGAATGCGCGGCGGCGGCCCTTCAGCGTCGCCGCCTGCCGCTCCGCATAGGCGAAGCCCGGCCGCCACATCAGCGAGCCATAGCCGAAAACCCAGAACTCGCCCGACTTCACCTCGTCCGACATCGCCCCCCGCGTCTATAAGGCGTTCCATGTCCCGGCCCGACCCGTCTCTGCCCGATCCGTCGTCGCGCGGCAAACGCCGCCACGCGATCGTCGTCGTCCCCTTCGTCCTAGTGGGCCTTTTCGTGCTCGCCTGGAGCGCCGCCTGGTTCTGGGCCAAGGGCGAGGTCGCGCAGCGGATGGACGCCTATCGCGACGCCTGGAACCGCGCGGGTTACCGGCTCAGCTGGCAAGGCCGCGAGATCGGCGGTTTCCCTTTCCGCCTCGACGTGACCCTCACGGAGGTCTCCGTGCGCGAACCGTCCGGCTGGGCGCTGTCGGCGCCGCGCATCGAGGGCGAAGCCTATATGCACGCGCCCACGCTCTGGCTGGTCGCCGCGCCGGCCGGAGTCACCTTCGTGCGCCCCGAGGGCGGCCCGGTGGCGGTGACCGGCGAGCTCATCCGCGCCAGCCTCAGCCACCTGCAGAACCACCCGCCGAACTTCTCCTTCGAGGGGACCAAGCTCGCCTTCGCGCCCGCGCCCGGCGCCCAGCCCTTCGCCTTCTCCTCCGCCGACCGCGCCGAGTTCCACCTGCGCCAAGGCCCCGATGACGAAGGCGGCGTGTTCCTGAGCCTGGCGGGCGGCAAGGCGCGGCCCGGGACCCTGCTCGGCCGGCTGGCCGGCGACCATCCGGTGGCCCTGCAGTGGAATTCAACCATGTCGAAGGTCAGCGCCTTCCAGGGCGCGACCTGGCCCGACGCCGTGCGCCACTGGTCACAGGCCGGCGGTCAGATGACCGTGCGCAACGCCGGAATCACCGCCGGACAGCCCCTGGTCGGTGTGAAATCCGGAACGCTGAGCGTGGGATCGGACGGCCGCGTGAACGGCGCGCTCGGCATCTCGACCAGCCAGGCGCCACGCGCCTTCGACGCCCTGGCCGCCCAGGGCCTGATCGGCGCCGACGTCGCCCAGACCGCCGCCGACGTGGCCCGCGCCCGCCTGACCAGCGGCGAGACCGCCGAGGCGGAGATCGGTTTCCAGGCCGGACGAACGACGTTCGGTCCGGTCTCGCTTGGTCCCGCGCCAAGGGTCTATGATCCCCGCTGACGACGTTCGGTCGAATTGGGGGAATCTCGCCATGGCGTCCTGGTACGAGCGCACCATCCTGCCGAAGCTGCTGGGCTGCGCCTGCGGGTCCAGCCCGATCATGCGCCAGCGCGCCAAGGTCGTCCCCCGCGCCGAGGGCCGGGTGCTGGAACTGGGGATCGGCATGGGCCTGAACCTGGCCTACTACGACCCCGCCAAGGTCACCGCCGTCGTCGGCGTCGACCCGGCCGCCGCCTTGCGCGAGGCCGCCCTGGCCGCGCCGCGGGACGAGCGCCTGGCGGTGGAGGTCGCCGACGGCGACGCCGAGGCCCTGCCGTTCGAGCCCGCCAGCTTCGATACGGTGGTCTGCACCTACACCCTGTGCTCGGTCTGCACGCCGGCCGCGGCGCTCAGCGAGGCGCGGCGCGTGCTGAAGCCCGGCGGCCGGTTCCTGTTCTGCGAGCATGGCCTGGCGCCCGACCCGGGCGTCGCCAAGTGGCAAAGGCGGATCGAGCCTTTGTGGAAGCGCATCGCCGGCGGCTGCCACCTGACCCGGCCGATCGGCTCGGCCATTGAGGCCGCCGGCTTCCAGGTCCTGGACCGAGAGACGATGTACGTGCCCAAGACGCCGAAGTTCGCCGCCTGGAACGAATGGGGCGCGGCCGCCGTCAGATGAAATTCCGGTCGGTCCGGAAGTGGTAGCTGGGGGCGGGATCGAACCGCCGACCTGTGGGTTATGAATCCACCGCTCTAACCATCTGAGCTACCCAGCCATCGGCCCCCTTGACGAGGGAGGCGCGGTTTATAGGTGCTCGTTCGCCGCCCATCAAGCCACGCCTTCAGGCCATCGTGTGACGTCGATGGCCCGCAACGGAAATGGGGCGCCCGAAGGCGCCCCATCGCTGTCCGTCGTATCGTCCTTGTCCGGTCAGGCCGCGGCGGCGACCGCCGCCTGACGACGCTTGGCGCGCAGCATCGCGCCCAGGCCGCCGAAGCCCAGCAGCATCAGGGCCCAGGTGGTCGGCTCCGGCACGCCGCCGATCGGCCAGCCGATGGCGAACGCCTGGTGCTGGTCGTAGTTCGGGGACGCCTGGACGATGGTGTAGAAGCTGTCGTTGGCGTCGGCGAGGCTGGTGTAGTTCCCCGACACATAGTCGTTGAAATACTGCTGGTAGGTCAGGCCCGCGCCGCTGATCGCGCCGCCGTAGCTGGTGGAGCCCGCCGTGTGGGAGCCGTTGTTCACGGTGATGGTGTAGCCGGTGTTCTCCACCTGCCAGATCGCCGCCTGGATCGCCGCCAGCTGCATCTCGACGTTGTTGATATAGGCGCTGGACTGGCCGGTTTCGCTGGCGTGCAGCAGGTAGCCGGTGTCGATCAGGTTGGTCAGCGCGCTCACCTGGGTGGTGGTGAGGTTCACCGTCGTGGGCGTCGTGCCCGGCGCGAAGTTGTTCGGCAGCGGGTCGGCCGCGGGGCCGGTCGCCGGGGTGTAGTTATCGGTGTAGATCAGGTTCTGATTGCCGAGCGAAATGTCGTGGTAGATGTCCACGCAGAAGCCATACAGCGTGTAGACCGAACCCACGGTCCCGCCCACCACCTGGTTATGGCTGTTGGTGATCGTCGGATCCCAGT
>JAFEDM010000429.1 GCA_018241625.1 Pseudomonadota bacterium
AGACGGTGACCCTTTCGGGTGACGCGATCTACGCCCGCGACCCGCAGACCGTGACCGTGACAGACCACCGCGCGACGCCGGATCCGCTGAGCGCCAACACGCTCGAAAGCCAGCAGGCGGCCACCAACGAGGCGCGGACCCACGTCTTCATCGGCCGCGCGGCCATCGACTACGACCCCGACGCCAAGACCCATTGGAGCGGCGAGCTGCGCGGCACCGGCATCAGCTACACCTCGCACGACAGCCTGATCTTCAATGGCGAGACGCCGGGGACCCTGGCGCCGGAGGACTTCAGCCAGCGCGGGACCTCCAGCCTGGACCGGACGAACGTCGCCGCCACCGGCACCTATCGGCGGAAGTTCGCGGGCGACGGGCACGACCTGACGGCCAGCTTCATCCAGGACCGCACCACCGACCATCGCGACCGGGCCGACGACCAGACCAGCCTCAGCCCGCTGATCCCCAGCCGATCGGAGGCGATCCACGCCGACATGACGCTGGATGTGAGCCACCTGAAGGTCGACTACAACAAGCCGCTGGCCGGCGACGCCAAGCTGAAGCTGGGCTACGAGCTGCAGGTCGACGGCGACCTGTTCGACAACTCCGGCCAGCGCGGCGCGACCGCGGCGGCCGAGGCACCGGACCCGACCCTGATCGACCGGTTCAAGTTCCGCCAGGCGGTGAACGGCGCCTATGTCACCTATCAGCGGCCGTTCGGCGATGTGACCGCGCTGGCGGGCCTGCGGGTCGAGGACACCCGCATCGACCTCAACGACGAGACCGGCGCCCTCAAGGGCAGCCAGGGCGACACCCACCTCTATCCGTCGCTGCACCTGTCGTGGAAGCTGTCGGACAAGCAGCAGCTGACCGCCAGCGTCGCCGAGCGGATCCAGCGCCCGCAGCCCACCGACTACAATCCGTTCCGGGTCTTCGTGGACCCGTTCAACTTCCGGGCCGGCAATCCCGACCTGAAGCCGCAACAGACCTGGTCGTATGAAGCCGCGTGGCAGTATCGCGCCGGGGCCAAGATCTTCCTGGCCACCGCCTACTATCGCGATAACCGGCGCGGCGTGACCGACGTGGTTCAGAACCTTGGCGACGGCGTGCTGTTGACCACCAAGGAGAACCTCGCCAGCAGCCGCAGCGGCGGGCTGGAGCTGGTGGCCAGCGGCCAGCTGGTGAAGAATCTGACGGTGAATGTCAGCGGCGACCTGGGCTGGACTGAGATCGACGGTTCGGTCCTGGGCTTCAGCGCGCGGCGCTCGGCCTTCACCCCCAGCGTGCGCGGGGTGGTGAACTGGCAGGCGACGCCGAAGGACCTGTTCCAGATCCAGGGCGTGGTGATCGGCAAGCGGCTGACGCCGCAGGGCTATCACGAGGCCAACACCCTGGTGAACCTGGGCTACCGGCGGAAGTTCAACGACGACTGGTCGCTGTTCGTGGTCACCCGCGACGCCCTGGCCTCGTTCCGCGACACCCTGGTCATCGACACGCCGGCGCTGAAGGACCGGATGGTGACGCGGGCCGATCTGCGGGCGGTGTTCGTGGGCTTCGCCTACAGCTTCGGCAGCGGGCGGCGGCGCGACGTCGGCTTCGACTACGGTGCGGGCGCGGGGGCGCCGCGCTAGCGGGGTTGGCGCGGGCGACCGCAGCGGGCTAGCTAGGCCACATGACCAAGCTGCCGCTCGCGCTCTCCGCCGCCCTCGTCCTCGCCGCGCCGCTCGCCGCGTCGAGCGCCACGCCTCCAGCCGACCTCGTCATCTGGGGCGGGCCGATCTACACGGCCGTGGACGCCAAGCCGAAGGTCGAGGCCGTGGCGGTGCGCGCCGGGCGGATCGCCTACGCGGGCGGCAAGGCGGGCGCCCAGGCGATGGTCGGGCCGCAGACCAAGGTCGTCGACCTGAAGGGTGCGGCCCTGTTCCCCGGCTTCACCGACGCCCACGCGCACCTGGACGGCATCGGCGACCGGGAGCTGACGCTGAACCTCGAGGGCTCCAAGTCGGCGGCCGAGGTGACCGAGCGTCTCCGCGCCTACATCGCCGAGCACCATCCGGCCGGGACCATCGTCGGGCGCGGCTGGATCGAGACCGGCTGGCCCGAGCACCGGTTCCTGCAGAAGGAGGACCTGGATAGGGTCGCCCCTGACCAGCCGGTGATCCTGACCCGCGCCGACGGCCACGCGCTGACCGCCAATTCGGCCGCCCTGAAGGCCGCGCACATCGACGCGGCCACCAAGGACCCGTTCGGCGGCCAGGTGCTGAAGGGCGCCGACGGCCAGCCCACCGGCATGCTGGTGGACAACGCCAAGGCCCTGGTGGGCGCGCTGGAGCCTCGGCCCAGCCGCGAAGGCCGGCTCGCCCGCTTCCGCGCCGCCTTCAAGGTGGAGACCGCCTACGGCTGGACCGGCGTCCATTCCATGAGCGTCAACATGGCCGACGTGCCGCTGCTCGAGGAGCTGGACAAGTCCGGCGAAGCCAGCCTGCGGGTCTACAACATGGTGGACTACGCCGGCGCCGGGCCGCTGTTCGCGTCCGGTCCGCGGCAGACGCCGGATGGGCGGATCACCACCCGCGGGATCAAGCTCTATATGGACGGCGCGCTGGGCAGCCGCGGCGCGGCCCTGTTCGAACCCTATTCGGACGCCCCTTCGATCACCGGTACCTTCATCACCCAGCCGGCGGTGATGCGCGAGGCGCTGAAGAAGGCGCTGGCGTCCGGCATCCAGGTTTCCACCCACGCCATCGGCGACAAGGGCAACGCCACCGCCCTTGACCTCTACGAGGAGGCGTTCAAGGCCGACCCGGCGAAAGGCGCCTCCGGCCGCTGGCGCATCGAGCACGCTCAGATCATCCGGCCTGTCGACATTCCGCGCTTCCACGCCGACCACGTGATCGCCTCCATGCAGCCCAGCCACGCGATCGGCGACTTCCACTTCGCCAAGGCGCGCCTGGGCGAAGCGCGGCTGAAGGGCGCCTATGCCTGGCAAAGCCTGCTGAAATCCGGGGCCGTGGTGGTCGGCGGCTCGGACGCGCCGGTGGAGCGCGGGGCGCCGCTGATCGAGTTCTACGCCGCCGTCGCGCGCAAGGACCTGAAGGGCTACTCCGACGCCGACTGGCATCCGGAAGAGAAGCTCAGCCGCGCCCAGGCGCTGAAGCTGTTCACGGCGTCCGCCGCCTATGCGCGGTTCGCGGAAAAGGACCTGGGGACGATCAGCGTCGGCAAACGCGCCGATTTCTCGGGGTTCTCGGTGGACCTGATGACCGCGCCCGAGGCCGAGATTCCCAAGGGCCACGCGGTGCTGACCGTGGTGGACGGCCAGGTGGTCTACGACAAGCGGTAGAGCGTTTTCAGAAAAGCCCTCCTCCTCGATGGAGGAGGGTTGGGTGGTGGTGTGGCCACTGCCTTGAGGCCCCGGCCTTGGCCGGCTTCACAGCCCTACGCGCCCAAATCGGCATCGTTTCGGGCACACCACCATCCCCGGCCCTTCCTCCATCGAGGAGGAAGGGAGGCGTAACGGGCGCTTATTTGTCGTCGCCGTCGGCGATGTCGGACAGGTGGCCGGTCATCTTCTCGCCGAAGGCGGTGTTGACGACCTTGCCCTTGTCGATCTGACCCGGCCGCGCCGTGCCGTCGTGCGCGGCGGGCGCGCCCTTCCGGACATCGTCGCCGTCGGCGATGTCGGACAGGTGGCCGGTCATCTTCTCGCCGAAGGCGGTGTTGACGACGGTGCCCTTGTCCTTCTGGTGCGGCTTCGCGCGCGGGCCGTCGTTAATCTCGTCAGCCATTGGGTGCTCCTGAAAACAGGCGTCCAGCGTAGGGATTGTTCGCGCCGCATTCAACTCGCCTTGGATCGGAACTGGCCTTATGCCGGCGCGCTGCACAGGACGGAGGCGGGCGATGACGGGCGGTTGGCTGATCGGGGTGATGGTGCAGCCGCCGGGTGAGCCCAAGGCGCTTTTGCACTACTTCGCCATCGGCCACGCGGACCAGGGCAAGTGCGAGTGGACGGCGGTGGACCTGGCGCGCGACGCCGGGCGCATCGCCGAAAGCCCGATCGGCGGCCAGGAGCCGGTGACCGCTTTGCGCGCCCTGCCGCCGGCCACGATGAAGACCCTGGGCTTGGCCCCCGGCCAGACCCGCGCGCTCGGCTGGAAGCACCCACGCCGCTGGCTGACGACCTAGTCCCCGACGCCCTGAGCCCGGCCCCAAAAGTCGTCACGCCACAGAACATGTTCACCGGTTCTCGCCCCTGAAGCGACTGTGTTTGAAGCGTGGCCTTGAGGGGTCTAAGGTGACCCCACATTCTGGCGTTGGGCCTGCCAGAAGGCGCGGGACCGCGCCGGTCTGAAGGGCGCGGCGCGAGGAAAGTACGGGGACGGCTCGGGCGCGGAGAGGCGCTGCGAGACGGGAAGCTTTGGACTTCGGGGGAGGCCCATGAGCAAGACCTGGGATGACGCGGATGCGCCGCAGCGGCAGCTGTGGGATGCGATCGAGCGCCGCCGCGCCGGCATGCTGAGCCTCACCAAATCGGGCCTGCACGCCCAGCCCATGCTGGCCTTCGTCGAACGCCGCCGCAAACGGCTGTGGTTCATCGCCAATCGCGAGAACGACCTGGTGCGCGAAGTGGGCGACGGGGCGAGCTGCGCCTTCGTCTTCCAGGACGGCGAGCTGATGGCCT
>JAFEDM010000042.1 GCA_018241625.1 Pseudomonadota bacterium
CCGGGCCAAGCCGGGCCTGACCGGCTACGCCCAGGTCAGCGGCTTCCGCGGCGAGGTGCACGACCTGCAGGGGATGAGCGACCGCGTGGCGGCTGACAACAGCTACATCGACGAGTGGTCGCCCGCCCTCGACATGGCCATCCTCTTCCGAACCGTGCCCCTCGTGTTCGCGGATCCAAGGGCCTACTAGGCGACGTTGAAGTTCCGCCTCCTTCGTGGCCGCTGCATTCTCGTCGCGCCCGAACGGGTCGAATAAGCCCCTCGTTATTACCCAGAACCGTTTGGCGGACCGAAAATCTAGTGGGCGGGAAGGACGGATTCAGGTCAAGACCCTTCCTGGGATCGCCCCGCCGTTTGAAGGAAGGTCGATGAAGGTTTCGGTGTGCATTGTCGGGTTCCGCAATCTCGCCGACATTGAATCTTGCATCGAGGCCCTGGAGCGGACCGACTGGCCGTCCTTCGAGGTTGTCGTCTGCGAAAACGGCGGACCCGAAAGCTACCGGCAGCTCCTTAAGGTCTTGCCATCCCAACTGCCGGGAGGCCAAGCCGTCCGCATCATCCAGGCGCCCTCCAATGTCGGCTACGCCGGCGGGGTCAATCTGTGCATGGATCAGACCCCCGACGCCGACGCATGGTGGATCCTGAATCCTGACACCGTGCCGAATTCGGACGCCTTGTCGAAGATGTGCCGGAGGTTGGAGGGGGATGGTTGCGCGATGGTTGGCTGCACCGTCTACCATCCGAACGGCGTGGTGGAATCCCGTGGCGGCCGGTGGATTCCATGGCTGGCGCGCGCCGTCTCCATAGACCATGGCGCGCCGATCACGAATCCAACCAGCGAGGATATGGGTGCGACCGTCGTTTCATACGTCAGCGGCGCATCCCTGCTGGTTGGGCGAGCTCTGGTCCAGAAGGTCGGCAGGATGCGGGAGGACTACTTCCTCTATGGCGAGGAAGTCGAGTGGTGCCTGCGCGCCCGGGCCTACGGCGCTCGGCTGGTGGTCGCGAGGGACGCTGAGGTCCTGCACCGACAGGGGACGACAACTGGATCCATCAAGGACGCTGGCGGCCGTTCGAGGCTGGCCGTGTTTCTCGACGAGCGGAACAAGCTGCTGATCACGCGTGATCGGTTCCCCGCTCTAGTGCCAATTTCCGCCATGGGCGCTTTAGCGATGCTGCTGCTCCGGTTCGCCAGGCGCGGCGCCTGGGCGCAGACGGGCTATGCCCTTTCGGGGTGGTGGAGCGGAATAATCGGTCGACGCGGCAAGCCGGCCTGGGTCAGCTAAGCCGACCGCCAGCGCGGATCGTCCAGCAGGGACCGGAGGAAGGCGACCAATTCGGCGGGATCGCTGGTGGCCATGACCGGCGCGCGTGTGCGGGCGCGTTCAAAGGCGACGCGAAGTTCATCCACATTGTTGGCCACCTGCACCAGGCCGCGTTTCTCGAACGCATCGGTGATTTCGGCTTGGTGATCGTCATAGTGTTCGCCGAGCTCCGCGAGGCGCGGCATGGTGATGACTTGGCATCCCTCGCGAAGGGCGGTGATCAGCGAGCCGGTCCCGCCGTGGCAGACCACGATGGAGGTGTCGCGCAGAAGGGCCTTCACCTCGTCGAAAGGCAAGCCTTCCACCACCTCCAGCCCCGGCGGCCGCACGCCGCCGACCCCGGTTTGGATAAGGATGGGTTCGGGAATTGCGCCTTCCTGGTGCAGCTTCGCGACGCCCTCAACCATTCGATCGAATGGAAGGGTCGCGCCCGCGGTCACGAAGACGAAGGGCTTCTTTGGCGGCGGCGTGGCTTCGAGGATCTTGAGCGGGTCGAAGACCCGGGCCTTCGGGAAAATCTTCTTCAGCAACGGGGCCTGGACGATCAGATCGTCGGCCAGGGGCGCGGCCAATCGTCCGAACAGCGACGGTCCTTCGAAGCGCGCAAGGGACTCGATAATAACAATTCGGGCGCCGACCAGCTTGGCCCAGAGTACGGCGAAATAAACCGCGCCCGCCCCTTCGCTGACCAAGATCTGGGGGCGTTCCTTGAGAATGATCCGACCCGAAAGGATGAAGCTTTTGAAGGCGGTCATCAGCGTCCGCAGGGGATTGCCGATGCGCAGCTGCCCCCAGGCGAAATGCGGCAGCAGATATGTCGGATATTGTTCCTGCAGCGTCCGCCCAAGCGCAGTGTCTTCGCTCACGAGAAAGAAGTTCTGATCATGCCAGACCGGCTCCAGGTCGAGCAGCTGGCGCACGTGCCCGCCGCCCGAGCCTGCGAGGCAAATCCTGGGACCCTTTGGCTTCACTCGGGTGTCAGAGGGCGCGTCGCTCATGTGCAATTCCCGCGAAGTCGCCGCATGGCCGGCGCCAGCAGACGTGAGATTTCTAGCCGACCACGAGGTCTGGCGCCGGACGCCGGACTGCTTTTCAGCGGGGCGGCGCCTGCTTAGTTTCTGCTCTAGACGGGTCTCCTAACGAATTCGACAACAAGAATGGGTTCGACGAATGCGCCAGGCGCCCGGGGCGCATAAAATATCTATCAAGGTTTTCCTCGCTATTGAGGAGCCGTCCGCCCGTCGCGAGAGCAGTGGCTTTGGACGAAGCGGGCGAGTGTGGAACCAGCCGCTGCAGCAAGCGTGGGCTTTCCGGCGTGCGGGCGCTCTAGATCACCTGCCGGAGTCGCTTTAAGGCCCCGAAGAGCTTGAAGGAAGCGATCCGCTGGTTTCGGTCATCATCCCCGCTTACAACGAAGCTGCGGTCATCGGCCGTTGTCTTGAGACGCTGCTGAGGGATCCGGCGTCGCGCGCCCTCGACATTGTCGTCGTTTGCAACGGATGCACTGACAATTCTGCTGATGTCGCGCGCAGTTTCGGCGATGCGGTCCGCGTAATCGAGACCTCGACACCGTCGAAATCCAACGCGCTGAACCTGGGCGATGAGGCGGCGAAGAGCTTTCCCCGGGTCTATCTGGACGCAGATATCGCCATCGACGGCTCGTCTATCCTCAAACTGGCCGAAGCGGTCGGCGAAGGCCGCGCCTTGGCTGCCGCACCCCGGCCGATCAACCTGTTCCTGCCCGGCACCGCCTGGAGCGTTCGCGCCTTCTACCGGTTCTGGATGGCGCTGCCGCATATTCAGGAGGGCATGGTCGCCGCCGGGGCCTATGTGCTCAGCGAAGCGGGGCGCGCCCGGTTCGAGCGCTTTCCCGACGTGATCGCCGACGACGGCTACGTGCGCCTGCTATTCGACTCTCACGAGCGCGTGCAGGTGGGTGATGTGATCAGTGAGGTCTATGCGCCGATGACGCTGGACTTCCTCATCCGCACCAAGACCAGGGCCCGTATCGGCGTGCTGCAGCTCCAGCAGCGCTATCCGGAGCTCTATCTGCGCGAAACCAAGGCCAAGAATTACCGGGCGGGACTGCTCTCGGTGCTCGGGCGACCTCGCCTTTACTTTGACGCTATCGCCTACGCGTACATCTCCATCGTCTCGCGCCGCCGGGCCGCAAGGCAGTTCGCAACCCAGACCCAACACGTCTGGGAGCGGGACGAGTCATCCCGCGATGTGCAAGCCTCTCGCCAGTGAGGACCCCGCTGGTTTAGAGCGTCTTCATTGAAGGCGCAGTCGCTTGGCCGCCGGCATCAGGACAGATTTCAGTGTGCGGTATCGCTGGCTATGTGGATTTCGCGCGCGGTACTCCAGACCCCTCGGTGCTTTCGAGAATGACGATGGCGCTGGCGCGGCGCGGGCCCGACGCTTCAGGGATCTGGCATGAGGGTCCATGCGGGCTCGCCCATACGCGTCTAAGCATCATCGATGTGGCCGGCAGCCCGCAGCCGATGGTCCTTCCCGGCTCTGATGTCGCTCTCGTCTACAATGGTGAAGTCTATAACTATCGCGAGCTGAGGGCTGAGCTGGAGGTGTTCGGTGAACGCTTCCAGACCAACGGCGACACCGAGGTGGTGTTGCGATGGCTGGCGCGCGAGTGGGGCCTCGCCCTGCCCAAGTTCGACGCCATGTTCGCTGTCGCTGCCTGGGACCGCGCACAACAGAGGCTGCTACTGGCCCGCGACGCCGTGGGTGAGAAGCCGCTCTTCTACGCCACCCCGTCGCCGGGCGTCCTGGTGTTCGGAAGTGAACTTAAGGCGCTGCTCGAGCACCCTCTGGTTGATCCGGAACTGGATGAGGATGCTCTGCGCCAGGCGCTGCGGTTCCGCGCAGTCTACTCGAGCGGCTGTCTGCGTCGCGGGGTCAAGCAGCTGCAGCCAGGGACCTGGCTCGAGTTCTCCAAGGGGGGTGTCCGAACGGGTCGCTTCTTCGATCTGATGGAGGAGGTCCGTGGCGCGCGCGCGCGCAACGGCCGGGTCGACGATGTGGAACTGATCCGCCGTGGCCGGGACCTGTTCATGGATTCGGTCCGACAGCGGTTGGTCGCCGACGTGCCGGTCGGCGCCTTCTTGTCGGGAGGGCTCGACAGCAGCCTGATTGTCGGGGCAATGCGCGAACTGCGCGCGCCGAAGGACCAGATCCAGACATTCTCCGTCGGGTTCGCGGGCGATCCGTACAGCGAGTTGAAGTACGCGGAAACGGTCGCCGACGCTTTCCACACGCTTCATCGGCCCGTCATCGTCGGTCCCGAGGCCTACATCCGCCGGCTGCCTGAACTCTCGGCTTGTCGAGATGGTCCGGTGAGCCAGCCGGCCGATGTAGCTATCGCGGAAATGAGCCGCGTCGCGCGCGAGTCCGTAAAGGTGGCGCTGTCGGGCGAGGGAGCCGATGAGATTTTTGCCGGCTATCCGAAGCACGGCTTCGCGAACCCACCCTGGGCGCTGCGTACGGCGCTTTCCATTCTGTCGCCTGAACGTGCGGCCAGGCTGGCTGCGCTGTTGCGTGTGGATAGCCGGCGCGCATTGGTGGCCTTTCGCGCCATGGCGGGCGAGAACGAGATCGACCGCCTTGTTCAGTGGTTCAGCTATTTCGACCGCGATGGTCTGAAACGGCTCTTTCCGGGTTTGGGTTGGACCGAACAGGACATGGCCAACACCGTGGCGACGCAGGCGGCAGCCTTGGCCGCAGCCTCTGGTGAAAACCCGCTAATGCGTATGCAGGCGGTGGATTTTGCGACGTGGCTACCGGGCAACATGCTAGAGCGCGGCGACCGGATGACGATGGCGGAGGGGCTGGAGGTCCGCCCGCCCTTCCTTGACAAGGAGCTCGTGGCGTTCGGGCTCGCGCTGCCTGATCGTCTCAAAATCCGGGGCAGCGTCGGAAAGTGGATCGTCCGCCAATGGGCGAAAGACATCCTGCCGCCGCAGATCGCCAACCGTCGCAAATGGGGCTTCCGGGTTCCGCTGGCCGATTGGTTTCGGGGCGCGATGCGCGAGATGCTCCACGACTATCTCACCGCTTCGGACGGTCTGGTTCGTCGTTATGGCGACAAGGCCGCTGTCGCCGAACTCTTGAGATCGCATGACAGCGGCGAGGTCGACGCGAGCGAATCCTTGTGGACGCTGCTCACCGCGGAGGTCTGGTACTGTGACGTCCATCTCGCGCGGCGCCGACAGAAGGCGCGGATAGAATAGGCCGCGCCCCTACCGCACCGTCTCGGTGTCGCCGAGCACGCAGGGCAGGGTCTTCACGATGATCGCCAGGTCGAACCAGACGGACTGGCGCTCCACATATTCCAGGTCGAGGGCGACGCGGCGGCGGATCGCCTCGGGCGTGTCGGCGGGGCCGCGCGAGCCGTTGATGGCGGCCCAGCCGGTGAGGCCCGGCTTCATCCGGTGGCGGTGGGCGTAGGTCTCGACCAGCTTCGAGGCTTCCTTGCCGCTGGCCAGCATGCCGATGGCGTGCGGGCGCGGGCCGACCAGGGACATCTCGCCGCGCACGACGTTCCAGAGCTGGGGCAGTTCGTCCAGGCTGGTGCGGCGTAGGAAGCGGCCGACCTTGGTCACCCGGTCGTCGTCGGCGGTGACCTGGCGGGCGGCGGCATAGTCGCTCATCTCGGTCTTCATCGAGCGGAACTTCCAGACCACCACCTCTTCGTTGAGGTAGCCGTGGCGGCGCTGCTTGAAGAGGACCGGCCCGGGGCTGTCGAGCTTGATGGCGATGGCGATGGCGATCAGCGCCGGCGTGAGCGCGATCAGGCCGCCGACGCTGAGCACGATGTCCATCGCCCGCTTCAGGACCGATTGCATGGCGCCGCGGCGCGCGCCGGCCAGGTGGGCCAGCGGCATCTCCAGCAGGCGCTCGTGGGCGGCCCGTTCGTCGGCGGCCTCGAAGCCATCCATCAGCAGGCTCACGGCATTGGGCACCGGCGCGAGATCCTCGAGCAGCTGGGCGATCCGTTGGGTGGCGCCGGAGGGCACGGCCACGACGATGCGATCGACGTAGGGCAGCAGGCGATGGTCCTTCACCTGCGAGGTGCGGCCCAGCACCGGCACGCCGAAGATGTGCTTCGGCGCGCGCTGGCCGCGGTCGTCGAAGATGCCCAGGATGTTGACCTCGCGGCTGGCCAGCGCGGCGCTGACGAGGCGTTCCGCCGCCGGCGTGGCGCCGACGATCATCAGGTTCGGCGTGAACAGGCCCTGGCGGCGCAGGCGCTTGATGTAGGCGAACCAGCCGAGGTGCGCCGCCCCCAGCACCGCGACGGCCTTCAGGCACCAGTCGACGATGGCCAGGATGTTCTGGTCGCGGGTTTCCGGCAGGGTCAGGGAGACGAAGGTCAGCATCATCAGGCCCGACCCGCCGACGGCGCCGATCACCCGGTAGATGTGGCGATGCAGGCGCTCGCGAGGGCTCAGCTGATAGGCGTCGAGGCTGGGCAGGGCGATGGCCACCAGCACCGTGGCCGCCAGCAGCAACAGGAAGCCGCCGCCGGTGACGCCCGCCATCCAGCGCATATCGAGCAGGCCCGCCAGCAGCACCATGTCGCTGGCCTGGATCAGGCGAGTCAGCGCGTCACCGCCCAGGCGGGAGCGGGCGCTGGCGAGGCGGGACGGGCGCAAGGGGCCCCGGCGGATCGGATTGGACGCTTCGGTCTCGGCGCCCGGGGCGCCGGTGTCATATGGCATCTTGGCTTCGCCTCGCCTCACTCTGGCGGCGACAATGCCTGGCCCGACTGATTAAGCCGTTAATCCGCCGCGGAATCGGGGTGTTCAATCCTCGGCTGGTCCGCGCCGGGCGACGATGCGTCCCGGGCGACGACCTGCAGCTGGGGCCGGAGCAGCTTTACGTTGCGGCTGTGCTCCGCGGCCGCCACCTGGGCGTCGCGCACGGCCGCCTCGCCATAGCCGCGCACGAAGGTGATCTCGGCCAGGACGCCCCGGTTGCGCTCCATCAGGAAATCGACGGTCACGTCTTCCAGGCCAAGGTTGCGGTAGAGGCCGCGGCGCGCCCGCCGCTCGGCGCGGTCGAGGGCGCGCAGAAACAGGCCGGCCACGACGAGCAGGATGAGCAGCAGTCCGCCGAGCAGCAGCAGCCAGAGCGTCATGGCGGTCCTTCGGTCTCCCCGCGGGGCAGGTTTGCGCCGTCACCCCAGCAATACGCAAGCTTCAGGCCAGAAGATGCCGCCGGCGCGGGCGGCGCGACATCGTGCTCAAGGAATTGGCAATCGGTTAGGGTTACGAGAACGCCAAGGCATCGGGAGTAGAGTGATGGCGTTGAAATCCCTGGTTCTTGCCGGAGCCGCCGCGCTCCTGACCGCGAGCCCGGCGCTCGCCGGAGAGGCGCTCCTCGGCGTCTACCAGCACGACATCATGGACGGCATCTCCCACGGCGGCCATTTCGAGCACGGCAAGGACATTGTCTTCGGCTTCCGCACCGCCTCGCTGGACGAGCTGTCGGCGATCTGGTCGCCGCACGTGCATTTCATCGTCGGCCTCAACACCCTCGGCGAAACCAGCTATGCGGCCGCCGGCTTCGACTGGCGGTTCAAATTCGGCCCCGACGATCGCTTCTATGTGGAGCCTGGCATCGGCGGCGGCATCCACACGGGTGACGTCAACCTGCCGTCGCCCAACGATCCGGGCCTGACCTCGGCCCAGATCGCCTATCGCCTGCATCAATGGCAGACCAAGCTGGACCTCGGCTCGCGCGTGCTGTTCGAGCCGGAGCTGTCGCTCGGCTGGAAGGCGACCGACCGCTGGTCGGTGGAGATGTCCTGGATCCACATGAGCCACGCCCAACTGGCCGGTCCACAGAACCCTGGCCTGGGCGACTTCGGGTTCCGCGCGGTCTACCGCTACGGGGTCGACAAGTAGGCCCGGCCTAGTCGTCGGCCCGACGACGGAACTGGCGCGAGCGGAACAACACCTCGGTCAGGCGTCGCGACCCCGCCGTGCGATCGAGCTGGACGACCACGTCCACCACGCGGCTGACATAGGCCTGCACCTTGTCCCAGCCGAGATCGACGCCGGAGGTCAGCGCCAGCAGCGCGATCTGATCGAGCGCGCCGGCCGGGCTGTCGGCATGGATCGTGGTGATCGAACCGGGATGGCCGCTGTTGACGGCGCGCAGGAAGGCGAAGGCCTCCTTGCCGCGCAATTCGCCCAACAGGATCCGGTCGGGCCGCATGCGCAGCGCCGCGGCCAAGAGGTCGTCGGCGTCCACCTGGGCCTCGCCGAGTTCGCCGCGCACCGAGATCAGCCCGACGGCGTTCGGATGGTCCATCCGCACCTCGGGCGCGTCCTCGATGACCAGCAGCCGCTCCGACTGGGGAACCTCCTTGACCAGGGCGTTCAGGAGCGTGGTCTTGCCACTGCCCGTGCCGCCCGAGATGACGATGGTCTTGCGCGCCGCGACAGCGGCCCGAAGGAAGCCCAGCATGTCGCCGGCGTCGAGCTTGGCCTCCAGCGCGGCGTCGGCGGCGGCCTTGCGGCCCGGATCGCTGCGTCGCGCGGCGTCGAACAGGCCGTCGCCGGCGAGCTCGTCCAGGGTCATGTCGGACAGCGAGTGCTTGCGCACCGCCATCGCCAGGCCGCCGCGCGTCGCGGGCGGCGCGACCACCTGGACGCGGGCGCCGTCGGGCAGGGTGGCCGACAGCAGCGGCTGCTCTCGGTTGACGCCCTGGTGGCTGGCGGCGGCGATCTGCCGGGCCAGGCGCTGCAGGGCGACATCGGTGAGCTGATCGGCCGGTTCGCGGCTCATGGCGCCGCCTGAGGTCTCGATCCACACCTCGCCGGGGCGGTTGATCAGCACATCGGTGACGTCCGGCCGCGACAGCCAGGTCGCCAGCGGCGCCAGATAGGCGTCGAGATAGACCCCCGCGCTCAAGGTCACGTCCTCACCGGTAAGACGCGACGCCCGAGAAATCGAGGTCGCGGGCCACGGAGACCTGCACCGGCGCGCCCTGCGGCACGCGGATGGTGGTCGGGATGTCGATCTGCTTTTGCAGCGCGATGCTGGCCACCTGGTTGGCCTGGGTCGCCGAGCCGATGACCAGTTCGGTGTTGTTACCGCTGCCGCGGCCGGCGGCGTCGACGCCCGCCGAGATCACCGACAGCAGGATCGCCGAGCCGAAGCGTTCGAAGAAGTGGCTGTCGGCCTTGCCCGACAGGCCGCCGCGGCCGAGCTCGTCTGTCGCCGGCGAGCCGACATCGATGGAGACGCCGTCCGGCGTGATGATCCGCGACCAGACCACGAAGGCGCGCTTCTGCCCGATGGCGGCGGCGCTGCGGTACTGGCCGATGATGTGCGACCCGCGCGGGATCAGGACCGCCTTGCCGTCGAACCCGCGCACGTCGCGGCTGACCACCGCGCGCACGGACCCCGGCAGATCGGAATCGATCGCGGTTTCCAGGGTCGCCGGCACGACGAAGCCCTGGGGCACCACATGGCTGAGATCGCGCATCTGGATGGCGCGGGCGGTCTCGGTGTTGGAACTGGTGACCCGGGCGGCGAAGCGTTCGTCGGCGTTGAGTTGGGGGCCGGAGCCAGCGACGGGCGCCCCGGCGACGCCGGTCTGGCCGATGGCCCGGGCGCCGCCGCCGACGGAATTGTCGCCAAGGTCCACGACCACCGCGGGCGCCTTGTAGTTCGCTTCCGAGGGGTCGGGCGCGATCACCGTGGGCGTCGCGACAGCCGGGGCCGGAATCGGCGCCGACGGCGGGGTCTGCGCCATGGGCGCCGGCGGTTGCGCCGTGTTCTGCGCCAGCAGGGTGGTCAGGCCCTGCGACCAGGCGGGCGCCGGCTGGTCGGCCAGCTTCAGGGGCGTGGGCTGGGCATGCGCCTCGCGGCTGTGGCTGAGGCTGCTGAACACCGACACGCCGATGACCACCGCGCCCAGCACCCCGGCGACCAGGGTCCAGGGCGAGTCCGGCTGCTGGACCTGCGGGCGGCGCGCCTCGGCGCGCGCGTAGACGGGGCTCAGCCCGTCCGGACCCCGGTCCTCGTGGCGATCGCTCGCGAAGTTGTCGGTGTTGGAAATCATCGGCGCCACCAGGGATCTTTCTTCTTCGGCTGCGGGGCGAGTTCGGTAAGCTGCTGGGTCTGGAAGCCGTCGTTGAACACGTGGGTGATCTCCTTGCCACGGCGGAGCACGAAGCCCCGCGCGACCCGATCCACCACAATATAGCCGTCGCGCATGTGGGAATTGACCACCGCTTCGGCGCCGGCGCCGTCGACGGCATAGATGGCCGGCAGGTCCTCACGGTCGCGGAAGCTGAAATAGGTCGCCTCGCCGTCGTCGAACATCCGCGCCGGCAGCAGCAGGGTCGAGCCCTGGTAGCTGTAGGCGTGGTTGCGGTCCTGTGGCGGCAGAGGCGGTGGCGGCGGTTCGACCACGGCGACCACCGGCGGCGGATAGAGGAACCGCACGCTGAACGGGATCGCCTTCACCGCCGCCTTGGACTTGGCGTTCACCACGCTGAGCTGGAAGTTGTAGCGGCGCAGGTTGGTGATCACCGTCATGTTGGTGTCGGGCCGCTGCGCCATCGGCTTCAGGAACAGCAGGTTGGCTTTGCGGTTCGGCGTCACCTGCCAGCCCAGGGAGTCGCCGATGGCGACGTTCTCGATCTTCTCCGCCGGGTCGAACTCGACCGAAAGCTGGAAGCCGAGCGCGCCCTTCAGCTCCACCACCTCGCTCGGGTCGTACATGACCTCGTGGATGCGGGGGTCGCCGGCGCCCGGATGCGGGACGACCGCGCCGGCGGGCGCAGCCGCCAGCAAGGCGGCGGAAAGGAACGCGGCGGCGAGGGGATGGGTACGCTTCATCGGCTGACTTTCAGGCGGCGCGCGGTCACGGCCGGGCGACGGTAGTCGTCGCCGAGCCGGGTCGGCGAACGGGTTTCGGCCGCTGGGCGTCCGCCGGAGAAGGTGGCGGCGGCCAGCTCGATGGTGCGCTCCCGCGCGGCGGCCTGGCCGCTGTCGCGCTGCAGCTCGAAGGCCAGGCGCTGGGCCCGGGAAGGTTCGGGCGTCACGATCATCCGCTCCGGCGTCACGCTGTCGGTCGCCCGGCGGCCGGCGGCCCCCTCGGCCCGTCCCCGGATGCGGAAGGCGAAGGCCATGACACAGGCGGCGATCAAGAGGCCGACCTGGCCGGCCGCGAACACGGCCACCAGGGCCGCGGCGCTGGTCGCGGTCTGGGTGTGCAGGACGCCCGACTGCTGTTCCTGGGCCAGGGCGACGAGCCAAGGCTGCAGCACCGAGAGCAGGACGACGACGCCCAACCAACCCAGCATCAGGGTAAGCGCCGCGGCGCCCAGGGCCCGCACCCAGCCCACGAAGAAGCCTCGCGTGGCGGGAATCAGGAAAAGCGCCACGAACACCGGACCCACGGCGGTGAGGATGCCGATGGCCAGGGTCGCGGCGGCGATCACGCCCGCGGTGGTCATGAACATGGCGCCGGAGGCGGCCGACAGCGCATCGGCGGCCGAGGCGGCGGGGCTGGCGTAGGGCTTGGCGTTCGGCCCCGCCACGCTGCCGAACGCGACGGCGGAGCGGGTGAGCTGGTCATAGGCCGCCTGCAGGCCGCCCACCGGATCGGCGGCCAGCGAGTTGGTCGACTGCAGGGGCGCGGCGATGGCCGCGGAAATCTCGCCGGGCGCCTTCGCCGCCAGATCGAAGACCAGGGTCTGGAAGTTGGCCCAGCTGGTGACCAGGGCGAGGATCGCCCCGATCTTCAGCGCGATGCCCGGGGCGTCGGACAGCCGCGCGCCGTTCGAGGCGAACAGCATCCTGTAGCCGACCAGGGCGACATAGATGGTGAGCAGGGCGGTGAGCGCGACCTGGAAGCCGGACGACGCCGAGGTCAGCGACGAATAGCCGGTCTCCGCAAAGGCGCGCGTCTGGCAGTCCACGGCGCCCAGGACGCCGCGGATCACCCCATCGCCAACCATGCTCGAGCAGGAAGCCATTACGCCGCGCTTCTCCCCTGCATGAAGGGTTCCAGCCAATCTTCCGGCGCGTCGCCCAGCTCGCCGCGCAGGGCTTCGAGCCGGCGCACGGCGCGCTCGGTCCCGGCCAGCACGGCCAGTTCGCCGGACAGGCCGGAGAGGTCGAGGCGGGCGACGACGCTGTGATCGCCGCGCTTGATCAGGAAGCAGCGCGAGGTGTCGGGCAGGTTTCGCACCAGCTCGAACTCATGTTCCGTCAGGCCGAAACCATCCACATAGTCAGAGGCTTGCGCCCGCGCGTTGGGAAAGAAGATCTGGGTGGCCGCCTGCTCGATGATCGCCGAGGCGATGCGGCTTTCCAGGGCGTCGGACGCGCTCTGGGTGCAGAAGCCCACCAGGCCGTTGCGCTTCCGGATGGTCTTTTCCCAATCCTTGATGCGGCGGACGAACACCGGATCGTCCAGGGCCTTCCAGCCCTCGTCGACGACGATGATGGCGGGCGAGCCGTCGAGGCGCTGCTCCAGCCGGTGGAACAGGTACATCATGGCCGGCGTGCGGATCACGGGCGCGTCCAGGATCTTCGTCATGTCGAAGCCCAGGATGCGGGTCTCGGTGTCCAGCTGGTCGACGGCGTTGTCGAACAGCCAGGCATGCTCGCCGCCCTCGCACCAGGCGCCCAGCCGCGCGGCCAGGTCGCCGGCGTGCGGCCGCCGCGCGCCCCGGAACAGCTCGCGCAGGTAGCGCAGGCGCCGGTGCGTCGGGGCCTGGGCGAAGTTGGCGTCGATCGCCTCGGCGATCATCGCCCGGTCCTCGGCGTCCAGGCTGCCACCCTCGGCGGTCAACAGCTGGCCCACCCAGTCGGCCAGGAAGGCGCAGTTCGCCGGCGTGTCGGGCAGGGCCAGCGGATTGAAGCCGGTCGGCTCCCCCGGCGAGATCACGTCGTA